>JAGXST010000122.1 GCA_018335555.1 Actinomycetota bacterium
AGCCACGCTCGTAGGCGGCCGCGAGGTTGGTGTGGCTGGCGACGGCGAGCTCGTCCTGCGCCTCGCGGGTGATCCCCCACTCGTGGGCGGTGATGGCGGCGTGGTCGCCCATCGACAGGCCGGTCCTGGGCTCCTCGTTGCGCGGGATCTCGGGCGCGAGGTGCTTCGGACGGAACCGGGTGAGGATCTTGAGGCGCTGCTGGGCCGTCTTGGCCGCGTTGAGCCGGATCAGCAACTGCCGCAGGTCGTCGCCGACCGCCAGCGGCGCGTCGCTGGTGGTGTCCGTGCCACCGGCGATGCCCCAGTCGATCTGGTTGAGCGCGATCTTGTTGGCGACCTGGACCACGGTCTCGAGGCCCGTGCCGCAGGCCATCTGCACGTCGTGGGCCGGCGTGGCCGGGTCGAGCGACGAGCCGAGCACCACCTCGCGGGTGAGGTTGAAGTCGCGGCTGTGCTTGAGCACGGCGCCGGCGGCCATGACGCCCGCCCGCTGGCCCTGCAGGCCGTAGCGGGCGACGAGGCCCTCGAGCGCGGCCGCGAGCAGGTCGGAGTTGCTCGCCTTGGCGTAGGGCCCGTTCTGGCGGGCGAACGGGGTGCGGTTACCGCCGAGGATCGCGGCGGGACGGGCCTCCATGGCTGCTCCTTGCGGTCGGGCCTATGTGACACCATATGATGGCACGTCGATCGGCGTCACGGACAACGATCGGCCGTCCCCGGAGTGACGCCTCGGGCGAGGACGTCACGGCCGATGTCGCCTGGGCGCCATTCTGGTCGCGCCGGACCCGTCGCCGCCATGGCCGACCACGGGCGAGCGGCCCCGACCCTTCTTCGACGTCAGTGTCGGGTCGGGGGCGGGCTCAGGCGGAGGCGCGTACGACCAACTCGGTCGGCAGGACCTCGTGACGCGGGGCGCGCTCGCCCTCGAGTTGCGCGCACAGCAACGCCACCATGCGCGCCCCCATCGCCTCGACCGGCTGCCGGATCGTGGTCAGGGGTGGCTGCGCGGACGCGGCGACCAGCGAGTCGTCGAAGCCGACCACGGCGACGTCGTCGGGCACCCGGCGGCCGGCCGCGGCCAGCGCCTGCAGGGCCCCGAGCGCGGCCAGGTCCGAGGCGACCACGACGCCGTCCACGCCGGGGGCCTGCGCGAGCAGGCGCGTCATGGCCCGTTCGCCACCCTCGCGGGTGAAGTCGCCGATCGCCTCGAATTCCGAGGGAGCCGGGTGGCCGGCGGCGGTCATGGCCGCGCGGAAGCCCGCGAGGCGGTCACGGGCGGCCACCATGTCCGGCGGCCCCGTCAGCACGCCGATGCGTCGCCGTCCCCTGGCGAGCAGGTGTTCGGCGGCCCGCCCGGCGCCGCCGTGGTTGTCGGCATCGACCCAGGACACCTCGCGGTCGTCGATCTCCGGACGCCCGCCCACGACCAGCGGCAACCCGGCCCCGACCAGGTGGCCCGGCAGCGGGTCGGCACCGTGGAGCGAGAGCAGCAGCGCACCGTCGACGTGGCCGCCGGCGAGGTAGCTCTCGACCCGGGCCCGCCCCGACGCGCCGTCGGGATCGGAACCGGGGCCGGACCCGGTCATCAGCAGCACCAGTTGCAGGTCCGTGCGTCCGACCGCGGCACTCACACCGCGCACGATGCCGGCGAAGAACGGCTCGTCGAAGACCCGCGTCTCGGGTTCGGCGACCACCAGGGCGATCGTGCCGGTCCGCCGTGTGGCCAGCGAGCGGGCCGCGCGGTTGGGCACGTAGCCGAGTTCGGCCACGGCCGCCTCCACGGCGCGTCGCGCCGCGTCCGAGACCCGGGGATGACCCGTGACGACGCGGCTGACCGTCGAGCGCGAGACACCGGCCAGCGCCGCGACCTGCTCGAGCGTGGCCGGATCCGGACGCGCCGACGGTGCCGTCACCGTGCGGAGGTCCGTGCGGCCAGCAGGTCGCGATACCAGTGGGCCGACGCCTTGGGGAGGCGTTCCATCGTGTCACGGTCGACGCGCACGATGCCGAACGTGCTGCGGTAGCCCTCGGCCCACTCGAAGTTGTCCATCAGGGTCCACACGTAGAACGCGCGCATGTCGACGCCGGACGCGACCGCCCTCGAGAAGGCCGCGAGGTGACCGTCGAGGTAGGCGATGCGGTCGGCGTCGTCGACGTACCCCCGCGCGTCCGGCACGTCGGGGAAGGCACCGCCGGTCTCGGCGATCGCCATCGGCACGCCGTAGTCGGCGTGCAGTCGGGTGAGCAGGTCGTACAGGCCGGTCGGGTCGATGCTCCATCCGAGCGCGCTGGTCGGTTCGGGACCCGCCACCTCGACGAGATGGTCCTGGCCCGGCCCGGCCGGGGTGCCGCCGCCGTGCCCCGACGACCGGGCACCGACGTGGACCGGGGTGTAGTAGTTGATGCCGAGCAGGTCGACGGGCGCGGCGATCTCGTCGAGGTCGCCGTCGCGGTGCAGCGCCCCGAGGTCGGCCAGCGGCTCCCAGGCGGCGAGCACGTCGTCGGGGTAGACGCCGCGGAACAGCGGGTCGGTCCACACACGGTTGCGCAGTCCGTCTGCCAGCGTCACCGCCGCGTGGTCGTCGGGATGGTCGGACACGGGGCGGACCGGGGCGGGGTTGAGCACGATGCCAAGGCTCGCGTCGGGTCCGAGCACGCCCCGCAGGACCCGCGTCGCCCGACCGTGCGCGAGCATCAGGTGGTGAGCGGCGGCGATGGCGCGGCTGGGGCTGCGGACCCCTGGTGCGTGGATGCCGACGTCGTAGCCGAGGAACGCGGCGCACCACGGCTCGTTGAGCGTCGAGAAGTCCCTGACGCGGTCACCGAGGTGTTCGCCGACGATGCGGGCGTACTCGGCGAACGCGTCGACGACCGGTCGCGACGCCCAGCCCCCCTCCTCCTCGAGTGCCTGCGGCAGGTCCCAGTGGTAGAGCGTGGCCAGTGGCGTGATACCGCGGTCGACCAGACCATCGACGAGTCGGTCGTAGAACGCCAGCCCGCGCGGCTCGATGCGATGGCCGTCGGGCTGGATGCGCGGCCAGGCGATCGAGAACCGGTAGCTGTCCACCCCGAGCCAGGCCAGCAGGTCGAGGTCCTCCTCGAGGCGGTGGTAGTGGTCGCAGCCCGGCTCGCCCGAATCACCGTCCGCGACGGCGCCGGGCACGCGGCTGAACACGTCCCAGATCGAGGCCCCGCGGCCGTCGGCCTCGGTGGCCCCCTCGATCTGGTAGCTCGAGGTCGCCACGCCGTAGGTGACGTCCGGCAGGTCGGTGGGCTCGATGCCCATGAACGGTCCTTGTCGTCGGGTCGGGACGTGAAAAACGCCCCCGCGACAGGGCGTGGGAGCGTTCCCACAGTGTGCGTCGTCAGCGGCCACTTGTCAACGCCGCGCACTGGCAGCGCCTACCCGTGCGCGTTCTGGGGAGGAATCGCCCGAGGCGATCCCGCGCCGTCGATCGTTGGCCTACGGTGGCGGTCGTAGGTTGGCTCCCGCGCCGCCTACCCGCAGCGCTCGAGGGAGAGCGGGCGGACGAGTTCACCGGCGTCGGCCAACGGCGCCAGAGGAAGGTCGAGACGAATGCGTCACACCAAGAGGATGGTCGCCGTTCTGGCCGCGGCCACGCTCGCCCTCACCGCGTGCGGTGACGGCGACGACGGGGACACGCCGGAAGGGACCGAGACCACCGAGGAAGGCGAGGAGGGCGGAGAGGCCGCCGACCTCTCCGGCACCGAAGTCTCCATCTTCGGCGCGCCGACCAGCATCGAGGGCGATGCCATCAACGCCGTCATCGAGGAGTTCTTCAACGGCCCGACCGGGTCCAACGCCTTCTACGAGGGCTCCGACAGCTTCGAGTCGCAGATCCAGATCCGCGTCGACGGTGGCAACCCGCCCGACATCGCGATCTACCCGCAGCCCGGTGCGGTCATCGCCCAGGCCGAGCAGGGCAACGCCATCGCCCTCGAGGACCTCGGCTTCGACATCGCCGAACTCGAAGAGCGTTTCGGTGAGTACCTGATCTCGCTCGGCGAGTACGAGGGCAAGCACTACGGCATCCCGACCAACGTCAACTTCAAGTCGCTGGTCTGGTACAACATCCCGGTCTTCGAGGCCGAGGGCTACGAGATCCCGGCGACCTGGGAAGACCTCGTCGCACTGTCCGAGCAGATGGTCGCCGACGGCTACACGCCGTGGGCCATCGGCACCGGATCCGACGACGCCACCGGCTGGCCGGCGACCGACTGGCTCGAGGACATCGTCCTGCGCCAGGCCGGCACCGACGTCTACGACGGCTGGGTGACCAACGAGGTCCCCTTCGACGACCCCGCGATCGTGCAGGCGACCGAGTACTTCGACCAGATCCTCGACGGTGAGGGTTTCGTCCTCGGCGGCAAGAGCACGATCCCCGACATCGACTTCCGCGACATCCCCGCGGCGATCATCGGTGACGAGCCGGAGGCGTTGCTGCACCGTCAGGCCTCGTTCATCACCAACTTCTTCCCCGATGGGTCGGAGTTCGGCACCGACTACGGCGTGTTCCCGTTCCCGTCGATCGACGGCACCGACGGTGCCCTGATCGCCGGCGAGCTCGCAACCGTCTTCAATGATCGCCCCGAGGTCCGCGAGTTCATCCGCATCTTCACCGACACCGACGCCCAGTGCGCCCAGGGCAGCTACGAGGGTGTCGGCCGCATCTCGCCGAACGTCAACACCACGGCGGACTGCTACGAGAACGAGGTCGTGGCCACGTCGGCCGAGTCGACCCTGAACGCCCTGCGTGAGGGCACGGCGCGTTTCGACGCGTCGGACCTCATGCCGCCGCAGGTCGGTTCGGGTTCGTTCTGGACCGCCATGAACGAGTGGATGCGCGGCGGTGACATCGAGTCGCTGCTGAGCAACGTCCAGTCGAGCTGGCCGAGCTGATTGCAGGCACCACCGGTACGGGGGCGTCGCGTTCACGCGGCGCCCCCGTCCGCGTCG
>JAGXST010000123.1 GCA_018335555.1 Actinomycetota bacterium
GAGCCGGCCGCGATGGGCTGCGGCGGCTCGATCCCGTTCGTCGAACCGTTCAGTGACGCGTTCGGCGGCGCACCGTGCCTGCTGGTCGGGGTCGAAGACCCGGGGTCCAACGCGCACGGCGAGGACGAGTCGCTCCACCTCGAGGACTTCGCCAAGGCGTGCCTGACCGAGGCGTTCCTGTTCGCCGGACTGGCCGCCGGCCGCGCCTGACCGGCGCGTCGACGGCCCGGGGATCAGGCGTCCGTCGGGGCCTGCCGGCCCGTCGGGGCGGGGTTGACGCGGCTCCACAGCCACTGCGGGCGACGGCGACGGCGACTGGCCGCCATGGCGCGCTGGAGGGCGTCACGGCGGTAGACGGCCTCGGCCTGCAGGTCCTGCATGTCATGGTTGATGTGCATCGGGGTTCCTTCGTTCGATGTGTATCGAATCACAGCGTACGAAGTTCGTCAAACAGGGCGGCCTCGCCCGTTCGATCACCGCCATACCCAGTGCGTTCGACGCTTTTCGACAGCGGGTCGGCCCGATACGCTTCCCCACGTCCGAAACCCGTCAGAGGGGCCCTATGCGACTCGTCGACCTGCGTGCGGGAGGCCCCGCCTCGGCGCCCACCGTCGAAGCCCGGGCCTCGAGCGGCGCGGAACTGCTGCGCTGCGCCGGGGTGCTGATCGCCGACGACCCGGCCTCGTTCGACGTCGGGGCCGACCGGATCGCGGCGGTCCGCGACCGGACGCCCGACGACCTGCTCGACGAGCTGCGGGCACTGTCGGGCGAGCGCGGCGACAAGGCGCTGCTGCTGCTCGCCGGCGCGGGAGCACTGGTACCGGCGCCCGGCACGGTGCAGCAGGTCCGCGAGGCGCTGCTCGAGGACGCGCTGCTGCCATGGCGGCTGTTGGTCGCCAACCTCGCCTTCGCCGACCACCAACTCGACGGCGCCACCAACCCGGTCGACCTCGTCCAGCAGGTGATCGAGGGCGACGAGGAGGCGTTCGCGGCGCTGTGCCGGCTCGACGCCGCCGGCGAGTGCCCGGCCGAACTCGAGGTGCTGCTGCGCACGCCGCCCGCCGAGTACCGCGACCGCCTCGTCGCCGCGATCGACCGCTTCGAGACCGAGGTCTTCACCGACCTGCAGGACGAGGCGATGGGCGCGATCGAGCGCGATGTCGTCCACCGCCGGCGACAGCTCGACGACGGTGTGGCGGCTGCCAAGGTCGTGATCGAGGCGACCAACGGTTACGAACTCACCGAGGACGACCGCACGCTGCAGCGGGTCGTGCTGTTGCCGAGTTTCTGGTTCCGTCCCTGGCTGATACTCGGACGGCTCGACGCGATCGAGGTGCTCTCGACCCCGGTCGCCGACGAGTTCGTCGCGCTGCCCAGCGAGGCGCCGCCGCCCACGCTGGTCAAGCTCGCGAAGGCGCTGGGCGACGAGGGTCGCCTGCGACTGCTGCGCCGCATGAGCGGTGGTCCGATCACCCTCGCCGACGCGATGGGTGAGCTCGACGTCGCCAAGGCGACCGCCCACCACCACCTCGCCCTGCTCCGCCAGGCCGGGCTGGTCAGCCTGCGCGAGGAGGGCCGTCGCACCCACTACGGACTGCGCGGCGACCCCTCGGACACGGCGGCCGAAGCGCTGGCGGCCTACCTCCGGGCGCCGGGCTGGTCCGGCACCGCGGCCGACGCGACGTGAACGGCACGCAACGGGCGTAGGCTGGTGACGCGCCGGCGCACCCGGCGCGGGGAGGCGTCCGGACACCTGGTGGGTCCCGCGGCCTTCAAAGCCGACGAGAGGGCGCTCGGCGTCCTCTGGCGGGTTCGATTCCCGTCCGCCTCCGCTGTCACCACCGCCGACGAGGTCTACACGCCGAGGTCGCGCTGCCGATACCGCGCGAGCCCGGCGAGGGCCGCGAGCACGGTCAGGGTCGCCAGCAGCGCCAGACCGGGCACGTCGAAGCCGTCGATCAGGGGGTCGCCGCCGAGGTACCACGACCACGGCGACACCGTCGTCAGCCACGCGAGGCCGTCGACCAGCCCGCCCATCGCGTCCGCGACGAACGACACGACCGCAAGGCCCGCGGCCGTGGCCAGGGCGAGGCCGCGGCGCCCCGTCGCCGCCCCGGTCGCGAGGGCGATCGTGCCCATGGCCAGTGCCAGCAGCAGCAGTCCGACGGTGCCGGCCGCGAGCCTGCTGGCCGCCAGGTCGACGTCGAGGGCCACGAGCAGCAGCATCGCGACCGCGAACACCACGGCGGCGAGCAGGGCCACGCCGACCCACATGGCAAGCAGCCGGTCGAGGTAGACATGCGCCCGGGAGACCGGATGGGTCGCCTCGAGCTCGAGGATGCCGTCCTCCTCGGAGCCGGCGATGGTGCGGCTGCCCCAACCGATGGCGAAGACCAGCAGCAGGGCCGGACCGAGAATGCCGAACACGGTCGAGTTGAGGTAGCCGCCCGGCGTGCCGATCTGGTCGTAGCCCATGACCTCGACCATGCCCTCGGGCAGGTTCGCGACGAACGAGGCGAGGTCGGCCTCCTCGCCCATCGCGGGGTAGAAGCTGACATAGACCGCGGTGACGGCCGCGACGGCCAGCGACCACAGCAGCAGCGAACGGCGCCGGCTCCGCAACACACCGCGGAACACGGCCAGGGGGGCGGCGGTGGCGGCCGTGCCGCTGCGCCGGGATGCGACGGTGTCAGCGGCCATGGGCGGCCACCTCCTCGGATGCGATGAGGGTGTCGTCGACGGGCAGGCGGTAGAAGTCGATGAACAGGTCCTCGAGCTCGCGGTCCTGCGCGGACCACTGGAGCACGTGGTGGCGAGCAGCCGTCTTGAGCAGCGCATCGGGCTCGCCGCGCAGCAGGCACGTCAGCGCGTCGCCGTCGGCGACGACGTCCTCGACGCCGGGCAGGACGCGGAACTCCTCGACGTCGACCGGTGCCGCGAAGCGCAACTCGACGAGCTGACCGGCGTGATGGCGCAGCGTGCGGACGTCGTCGGTGTCGACGATCCGACCGGCCCGGATGATGGCCACGCGACCGGCGACGTCCTCGACCTCGGAGAGCACGTGCGAGGACATGAACACGGTCGCGCCGTCGGCCTGCGCCTCGCGGACCAGGTCGAGGAACTCGCGCTGGAGCAGCGGGTCGAGCCCGCTGGTCGGCTCGTCGAGGATGAGCAGTTCCGGACGGTGCATGAAGGCCTGGATGACCCCGACCTTCTGCTTGTTCCCCTTCGACAGGCCGCGGATGGGCCGATCGAGGTCGAGGGTGAACCGCTCGGCCAGTTCGGCGATGCGGTCCGTCCCCCGGCCCCCGCGCAGCGTGGCGAGGTAGCGCAACTCCTCCCCCGCCGTGCGCTGCCCGGCCATGTTGAGCTCACCGGGCAGATACCCGATGCGCGCACGCAGGGCGGGTCCGACCTCGGCGGGCCGGCCGCCGATCATCTCGACGTGTCCGGCCGTGGGGCGCAAGAGGTCGAGGAGGACGCGGATGGTCGTCGATTTCCCGGCGCCGTTGGGACCGAGGAAACCGAACACCTCACCGCGGTCGACCGCGAGGTCGACACCCTGCAGGGCCCGGACCGCCTGGCTGCGGCGCCACGGCGGACCGGTCACGTAGTCCTTGACCAGGCCGTCGACGCGGATCGCCACGTCGTTCATGACTGCTGCTCCTTGATCTGGCGGAACTGTTCGTGCATCCGCTCGTGGACCTCGGGGGTCATCAGGCCGGCGCCCATGATCTCGAGGCCCGGCAGGTAGTACGCGGTCGCCAGCAGTGGGTCGCCCAGCAGGTCGGCACCGAGCAGGCGTTGCGCGTGCTCGTGGAGCACCAGCGCGCCCAGGGACCACAGCGTCATGACGGCGGCGCGCCCGCGCGGGTCCTCGCTCGGTTTCAGCATCCCGGCCTCAACGCCTTGCTCCATGTAGGCGACGGCGTCCTCGACCATCTCGTCCACGAGCGCGGCGACATGGGGCGAGCCGTCGGTGAGCGTGCGCGCGAGGTAGGCCAGTAGCGGCGGGCCGTCGCGGTAGGTGCGAAGTGCGGCGAACGGGTCGAGGCCGGGGCCCTGCGCCATCGCGGCCGACTTCTGCTCGCGCACGAGCGCGGCGACGTACTGGTCGCAGGCGACCCGCAACGCGTCCTTCGAGCCGAAGTGATGGATCACCAGGGCGGGCGAGACGGAGGCGGCGGCGGCGACGGTCCGCACGCTGGTTCCCGCCACGCCCGCCTCGGCGAAGCAGGTGATCGCCGCGTCGCGGATCCGCGCGCGGGCGGTCAGGTCCTCGCCCTCGGCCCTCGGCGGCCCCGCCTCGACTGAACCCATGTTCAGCATACTAAACACGCGTTCAGCCACCGTCAAGGCACCCACGGTCACGGCGGGTGGACGACACGGGCGCGGGTCGACCGAGGCCGTCACGGTCGAGGCAAACGGTCATCGGTGACGGTCTGGCTCGACCGAGCGCGGAAGGCTCGACCGACCACGATGCTCGGACGGCTGCGCCGGGGTTCGTGACGCGTCAGGCGTTGGCGCCGCCGACGAGGAACAGGATGTTGAGGACCACGGCGACGACGATGACCGCGCGCACGGCCAGGGGCAGCTCACCGAAGCGGCGCGGGATCGGCCAGGGCGGCGCGTCCGGCACGAAGAACGCGACCGCCCAGCCGGCGAAGTGGACCGCGATCCACTTGAGCGCACGGTTGGTGACGGTCACGTCCCGCTCTCCCTAGAACGCGGCGTCGACGGCGGCGGCGATGAACAGCAGGGCGAGGTAGACCGTCGAGTAGTGGAACAGTCTCATCGCGTGGGCGATGGTCCTGGTGCGACGCAGCCGGTGGGCGAGCACCAGCCAGACGACGGTGAGGGCCACGGCGACGACGGCGAACATCCACCCGATGTCGGCGCCGACGACGGTGAGCAGCACGATCGACAGCAGCAGGTAGCTGTAGAGCAGGATGTGCCGGGTGGCCTCGTCGTTGCCGTGCACGACAGGGAGCATGGGTAGCCCGGCGCGGGCATAGTCCTCGCGGTACTTCATCGCCAGTGCCCAGAAGTGGGGCGGCTGCCACCAGAACATGATGGCGAACAGCAGCCAGGGCGTGGCTGCGGCCAGCGTCGCGCCGGGGACGGCGACCCAGCCGGTCAGCACGGGCATGCAGCCGGCGATGCCGCCGATGACGACGGCCTGGCTGGTGCGGCGCTTGAGGCCGAGCGTGTAGACGAAGACGTAGAACAGGATGGCGGAGGTGGCCAGCACCGCGGCCAGGAGGTTCACGAACGACCACAGCCAGGCGAAGCCGGCGACCCCCAGCAGCACCCCGAGCACCATCGCGTGCCGGGCGGGTACCTCGTCGGTCGCGGTCGGGCGCGCCGCCGTGCGCGCCATGATCCGGTCGATATCGCGGTCGATCACGTTGTTGAACGTGTTCGCGCTACCGGCCGACATCGTGCCGCCGATGACCGTCGCGAGCACGAGCCAGGTGCCGGGCCATCCGCGGGCGGCCACGACCATCGACGGCACGGTGGTGACCAGCAGCAGTTCGATGATGCGCGGCTTGGTGACCAGGACGTAGCGCCGCAGGGTGGCGCGCCGGGACTCGTAGCGTCCGGCGGTGTGCATGGGCCCGACGCCGGCCGGGGCGTCCTGTTCGCGTGGCTGCGTCTCGGGGGTGGCGCCGGCTCCCGGCTCGGGGGTCACGACCCCACCCCGGCCGCGCGCGCCTCACGCCACATGCGCAGGCCGAGCACGGTCAGCACGACGCCGGCACCGATGGCCGCCGCGTACAGCACGAGGTGCACCAGGACGAAGGCCAACGTGTACTCCACCGTGCTGTCGCCGAGCAGGTTGTAGATGCGGGTCCCCCACAGCCAGAACTGGAACACGGCCAGGGCCAACAACACGACCGCCCGACGCCGGTGGACGCGGGCTGGCGTGCGCACCTCGAGGTCGGTCGAGGCGTCGGCACGGGAGGGGGAGGATGCGGAGGACACGGCAACAGGTCTTTGCTGGCACGGACGCGATTCGTGACACTCGGCAGGGTACGGCCACACCGGCCCGGGCCGCGACCCGGCGGGCGGGCAGGACCGGCCGTCGGGGTAGGCTGTCGCGCCATGGCCTCCCCTCCATCCGCCGCCTCCCAGCCGTGGCTCCGGCGCTTCGCGTTGGCCGCTCTCGTCACCAACATCGGGATCGTGTTCACCGGCGGACTGGTGCGCGTCACCGGGTCCGGTCTGGGCTGCCCGACGTGGCCGACCTGCGACGGCGAGACGATCGTGCCCCGGCCCGGCTCGGGCCATGCGACCTGGCAGACGGCCGTCGAGTTCGGCAACCGTCTGCTCACGTTCGTGGTGCTCGCGGCGGTGGTCGGCGCGTTCGTGCAGGTCCGTCGCACACGGCCGCACCCGCGCGGCGTGGTGCGGCTGGCCTGGGCGTTGCCACTCGGGGTGGCGCTGCAGGCGGTCGTCGGCGGGATCACGGTCCGGATGCAGTTGTCGCCGGTGACCGTGGCCGTCCACTTCCTGCTGTCGATGGTGCTGATCGCGTTCGCCGCGGTGCTCTACGAACGGGTCCGCGGCCGGGCGCACGACGGTGATGAACTCGCACCGGCCGGCGTCCGGCACGCGACCACGGCGCTGCTGGTCGTCGGCGCGGCCGTCCTGGTGCTCGGCACGATCGTGACCGGCGCGGGTCCACATGCGGGGGACCCGGGGACGCCACGGCTGGGCGTGGACATCCGGTTCGTGGCGATCGCGCACGCCGACGCCGTGTGGCTACTGGTCGGCCTGACGGTCGCCCTCGTCGCCGTGACCTGGCGGAGCGGTCCGCCGGCCCTCCGCCGCATGCTGCGGCTGTTGCTGGCACTCGAGGTGGTCCAGGGCGCCATCGGGTACGCGCAGTACGCCCTCGGGATCCCCGAGGCCCTCGTCGCGCTGCACATCCTCGGGTCCACCCTGGTGTGGACGACAGCCGTGCTGTCGTGGGCCCGGGCGCGTCCTCTCGTCCCCGGCGCCGGGCCGGGTGCACCGGCCGAGCCGCAGGCGGCGTCCGCGGCGTGAGCAGCGACCGTCAGCCGGGGGACCCGCTGTCCGTCGTCGTGCTCGGTGACTCGACCGCCTTCGTCGATGCCCGCGGCCCGCAGATGCCGCGCGCCCCGCACCTGTATCCCAACGTGATGGCCGCCGCGCTCGAACGGCAACTGCACCGACCGGTCGACGTCACGGTCGTCGCCCGCCCGGGGCAGACCGTCCGCGACGCCGCCCATGCCGTCACCAAGGACCAGCACCTGCAGTTCGACCTGTTGGCGCATGCGGACGCCGTGGTGGTCGGACTCGGCAGCTTCGACCACGCTCCGGCCGGTGTCCCGGCGGCGATCGAGGCGACGCTGCCGTACCTGCGGCCGGACCAGGTCCGGCGCCGGGCACGGGCCATGTCCCGGGCGGCCTACCCCGGCCTGGTCCGGCTGACCGGCGGGCGGCTGCGCCGGACCCCGGCCCGCGAATTCGAGCGGCTGTTCGGGCAACTCCTCGACCACGTCCGGGGGCTGTGCTGGGGCCGCGCCGCCGGGGTCGTGCTGGGTCCGACCAGCCACCGCTCGACCTACTACGGCCACGTCCATCCGCGTTTTCGTGCCGCCGAGGCCCATCAGTTGCGGTTGGCGACCGAACACGGCTTCGCGGCCGTCCCGGCCTGGGACCTGGTCCTGCCCCACGCCACGGCCCTGAACGTGGACGGCATCCACTGGCCGGCGCCGGCACACGAGTCGGTCGGCAACGCCGTCGCGGACGCGCTCGTCGTGCAACTCACGGGCGCCCGACCGACCGTCGGACTGCCACCCGCCTACGCCGCGGCGATCGATGCCGCACGTGGCGCGAACGCTGCCCCCGACGTGCCGCCCAACCCCTGACGCTGCGGGTCCGAACCCGTAGCGTGACGCGACCGACGTCGGGAGGTGCGTCATCGGCCGGCGGGACTGCGGGACGTGCGGCGCGGACTGGCGCGGGAGAAGCGCACGGTTCTGCGGACACTGCGGCGCGCCACTCGACGTCGTCGACCCCCGACGGACCGCGTCCGCCATGCGTTGGCAGCGTCCGCTCGCACTCGTCGCCGCCGTCGCCGCCGTCGCCGGTCTCGTCACCATCGGTCCCCGACTGGACGAGCTCCGGCCGAGCACCAGACGTGCCGACCTCGGCGTCGTGATGCCACCGGCGCCCGACGTGCCGACGCCGCCACGGGTGACCGCGCCACCGGCGCCGTCGGTGCCCGTCCACTGCCGCTCCGGCACCGCGTGTCTGCGCTGGCGCCTGCCGCCCATCGTGCCTGGATCGGGCTCGCCCGCCCTCGCCGCCGGCCACCTGGTCATGCCGACCGCCACCGGGCTGCTCGGCTACCTGACAGCCACCGGCGAACAACGGTGGCGCACCGACCTCGACGTCCCCAACGTCGCCGGACCGACGGTGGTCGCGGTCGCCGGCGCCTCCCGCTACGTGGTGGTCGCGGATCGCCGCGAACGCCTCGCCGCCGTCGACGCTGCCGACGGCACGGTGCGGTGGCAGCAGATGCTCCCAGGACTCGGCGCGGCCAGGGCTGCGCACGTGGGCGCCGACGGCTGGCTGGTGGCGACCCGGTTCCGCGGCGACGACGAGTTGACGTCGTTCGTGGCGGTCCTGGCCGTCGACGACGCGAC
>JAGXST010000124.1 GCA_018335555.1 Actinomycetota bacterium
TCGCCCTGTTCCTTGCCGGGCGGGTCGAAGATGAACAGGCCACCGACGTGCATGTGGCGGTTCGGCGCCTCCATGTTGAGGAAGGCGGCATCCAACGAGGTCAGCCGCTCGCCGTGTGGGTGTGCCACGCCAGTCCCCGCCGCGTCGTCGACGCTGGTGCTCCCGGCCGGTGTCCACCGACCGCGGCGGCGAGCCTACTTGTCCCCGGGCGGGGTCCGGCGGGGCCGCACCGAGACAGGACGGCGGACCCCGATGCCGCGCAGGCGCACGGGCCGCAGGCGCTTGGTGCTCATGCCCTCGGGCACGATGTCGGCGAGGTCGTCGTCGACGAGCAGGCTCCAGGGCCGGGCAAGGTCGGTCAGCCGGGCGGCCCGGTTGACCGGTGGGCCGTAGATGTCGCCCTCACGCACCAGTCCCCCACCGGCCGCCATGCCACCGCGCAACGGCACGTCCTCGAGTTCGGGCACCGGCGTGGTCAGCTCGACCATCGCACCGATCAGCAGCGCGGGATCGGCGGCGACCAGCATGACCGCGTCGCCGAGATACTTGACGACGGTGACCTGCTTGTCCGGTGAGGTGACGGCCACCACGCGTTCCTCGAAGGCGTCGAGCACGTCGTCGAGACCGCCAGGGTCCACCCGCGAGGACAGCGAGGTCCAGCCGACGACATCGACGAACCCGACCGCGATCTGGACCTCGGCCTCCTCGGTGCGGGTGAGCATCGCGGCCAGCTCGGTCCCGAGCTGCTGCTCGAGGTGCAGCCCGTAGGTGATGGTGAGGACCTCGCGTCCGAGCTCGTCGAGACGGCGGGCAGTCTCGGCCAGGCCCGTCGCGATGGCGAGGTCGTCGGCACCGGCCTGCCGCATCGGCAGCAGGACCTCGTCGCGCACGACACCGAGATCGCTGCGTGCCACCGTCGCCAGGGCGGTGCCGCGCGCCCGGGCCGAGCGGACCACGGCCTCCTCGGGCAACACCTCGAGCAGCGCATTGAGGTGGTTGGCCCAACGCAGGTCGCTGTCGGTGAACCGCTCCGGCAGTTCCAGCCCGCTGGCCACGCGGACCCGGCGGAGGATCTCGGGCGCGACGCCGGAGCGCGCGCCGAGTTCGTCGAGGTCGTAGCGCGGTTCCTCGCCCAGCACCCGCTGGGCGAGCACCAGCGGCACGCGCCCTTCCGCAACCGCCGATCGTGCCTCGGCGGCGGGCACGCCCAGCTCGACCAGGGCCTGCTCGGTGACGCGGTCCTGGTCCGTGAGCGGACGCGACCGTCCGAGCACGTCCTGGAGGAAGGGCGGCAGTTCGCCGGTCAGGTCCTCGGAGCCGTCGCTCACCTGTCGCGCCTTTCGGTCGCTAGCGGGGCGCCATGCGCAGCGACCCGTCGAGCCGGATCACCTCGCCGTTGAGGTAGGGGTTGGCCACGATCTGGGTGACCAGCAGGCCGAACTCGTCCGGCTGGCCGAGGCGGTGCGGGTGCGGGATGTTCTCCGCCAGCGCCGTTCGCGCCTCCTCGGGCAGCCCGGCCAGCATCGGGGTGTCGAACGTGCCCGGCGCGATCGTGCACACCCGGATCTGCTGTCGGGCGAGGTCGCGCGCGATCGGCAGGGTCATGCCGACCACGCCGCCCTTGGAGGCGCTGTAGGCGGCCTGGCCGATCTGGCCGTCGTACGCCGCGATCGAGGCGGTGTTCACGATCACGCCGCGGTCGCCGTCGGCGCCGGCCGCACCCGAACCGACGGGGTCGTTGGCGGCCATCACCTGGGCGGCCAGCCGCAGCACGTTGAAGGTTCCGATCAGGTTGACCTCCACGACCTTGCGGAACAGCTCGAGGTCGTGCGGGCCGTCCTTGCCGAGCACGCGCGACGCCCAGCCGACTCCGGCGCAGTTGACCGCGACGCGGACCTGACCGAGCTCGGCGGCCTGCGCCAGTGCCTCGCCGACCGCGTCGGGGTCGGTGACGTCGGTCGGCACGAACCGGGCCTGCTCGCCGATCGCGGCGACGGCCGCGGCGCCGTCCGCGTCCGCCAGGTCGAGCAGCACCACGCTGGCGCCCTGCGCCGCGAGTGCCCGGGCGGTGGCGTGGCCGAGACCGGAGGCGCCACCGGTCACGACGGCGACGGAACGGTGGGTGAGTTGCACGGTGACTCCCTGGTCGCGGACACACGACCCGTCGGGCCGTCGGAACACGAGGCTAGCCCCGGCCATGGCGGGTTCCGCAGCCGGTCGCGACGCCTCAGGGGGTCCGCATCTCGAAGGTCACCGCAGCGGCGACGCCGGCGTCCTCGCCGGCCTCACGTGCCCACGACCGCAGTTGCCGGACCGTCTCCCGGCCCCCGGGGTCCCCGAGTTCCTCGAGGTAGACCGCATGCGCCTGCAGCGACGCGATGCCGGCGTCGAGGTGGTCGCTGACGTCGACGGCGTGCGTCGGCCGGGTCGAGCCGGAGAAGGCCGCGAACCGCACCGGGTCGCAGGCCGGCCCAATGTCCTCGAACAGCCACGGATTGGCCGCGTCGCGGGCCGCGTCGAGCATGGCAACGCCGACGGCCCGGTGGTCGGCGTGGTTCCAGCTCGTGCCGCCCCACGATTCACGGAAGCTGATGCCGAGCAGTACGTCGGGCCGGTGGCGACGGATGGCGGCGGCAAGGTCGCGCCGGAGGGCGAGGTCGGCGACCACCAGCCCGTCCGCGTGGTCGAGGAACTCCAACTTGTCGACCCCGACGGTCGCGCAACTGTCGCGCTGCTCCGCCTCGCGCAGTGGGGCCACCTCCTCGGGTGGACGCGACGCGATGCCGGCCTCGCCGCGCGTGACCAGCAGGTAACGCACGTCCTTGCCCTGGGCGGTCCATCGCGCGACGGCACTGGCCGCACCCCACTCCATGTCGTCGGGGTGCGCCACGATCGCCAGTGCCCGGTCCCAGTCCTCGGGCAGTTGCTCGAGCCGGTCGCCCATCGCCACCTCTCCTGGTCTCGGATCGGGGCACCGTAGGACGTGGGCCTCGTCGATGTCAGCGGCCGCGGGCGGTCAGGAAACGGTCGCGCGCCTCGGCGAGGTCGACGATGGGCTGCGGGTAGCCGAGGTCGACGGCGAACAGGCCGTCGCCGTGTTCCCAGGGGGCGTGGATCACGGGCGCCTCGAGGTGGGCCAGTTCCGGGACGTGCCGGTGCACGTAGGCGCCGTCGGGGTCGTAGCGGCGAGCCTGGGCGACCGGGTTGAACACCCGGTTGGGCCGCGAGTCGGTTCCGGTGCCGGCCGCCCACTGCCACTGGGCGAAGTTGTTGGCCAGGTCGCCGTCCACCAGCCAGTCCATGAAGTGCCAGGCACCGAGTCGCCAGTCGACGTAGAGGTGCTTGGCCAGGAACGAAGCGGTCAGCAGCCGCACCCGGTTGTGCATCCAACCCTCGGCCTGCAGTTGCCGCATCCCGGCATCGATGACCGGGATGCCGGTCTGGCCGTCCTTCCAGGCCGCGAAGGCCTCCTCGTCGTGATCCCAAGTGTCGCCCTGGCTGCGCAGGTCGCGCCGCGGCAGCGACGGGTTGGCGGCCAGCACCTGGGTGTTGAACTCGCGCCAGCACAACTGCCGTACGAAGGCGTCGTGGCCGCGGCGGCGGCGGTCGAGACCTGCCTCGACGACGGTGGCCGACAGGCAACCGAAGTGCAGGTCCGCGGACAGACGCGAGGTCTGCGCGTCGAGTTGGTCGCGCGTGTCGTCGTAGTCGAGGATCCCATCGTGCTCGAGCCAGGCCCGAAGGCGCTGCCGGGCCGCCGACTCGCCGCCGGTCTGCACCCCGGGCGACCGGGAACCCCCGACGAGGTCGTCCCAGGCGGGCAGATCGCCGGCGTCGAGCCCGTCCGCGAGCTTCACGTGCTCGGGCGCGGGCACGGGGGTCCGGCGCGCGGCCGTCTCCCAGCGGCGCCAGTAGGGCGTGAAGACCCGGAAGTGGTCTGCCCCGCCCGACGGTCGGAGGTCACCCGGTGCGACGACCGTGACGCCGGGATGTTCGGCCACCTCGACGCCGCTGCCGCGTAGTGCCTCACGCAGGTGCCGGAGCCGTCGACGGGCGTAGGCGCTGTGGTCGGCGGACAGCCTGACCCGGTTGGCGCCGGTGGTTGCGCAGACGGCCGCGACCTCGTCGGCCGGGTCACCCTGTCGGATGAGGAGGTCACCGCCGCGGTCACGCAGGCCGCCGCGTAGGTCGGCGAGCGCCTCGAGCAGGTGACCGACCCGGTTCGGAGCGGCGTAGCGCGAGGCGAGGATCGTGCGGTCGAGCACGAACAGCGGCACGACCGTCGTGGCCTCGGCGAGCGCGGCGGCCAGGGCCGGGTGATCGTCCAGGCGCAGGTCACGCGTGAACAGCACGACGGTGGTCGACACGAGGGGCCTTCGCGACGGGTCGGACGGTTCGTGACCGGTTCCGTGGCCGGACGGCTCGACGACGCGGACAGGGGCGGTCACGGGTCGGGGCTACCGTGCCACCGATGACCGAGACCAGCGTGACCGACACCCCGGCGGACGACCCGCTGGCGTCCTTCAGCAGCCCTGTACGGGCCTGGTTCTCGACCACCTTCGCCGCCCCGACCGGCGCGCAGGCCCAGGGATGGCCGGCCATCTCGTCCGGCGAGCACACCCTCATCCTCGCGCCGACCGGCTCGGGCAAGACGCTCACCGCGTTCCTGTGGGCCATCGACCGGCTGATGACTGCACCGGTACCGGAGAAGGACCAGCGGCTGCGGGTCGTGTACGTCTCACCGCTGCGGGCCCTGGCGGTCGACGTCGACCGCAACCTGCGGGCGCCGATCGAGGGCATCCGCCTGGCCGCAGAGCGCCTGGGGAACGGTGGGCATGGGGGGACCCCGGGGCGGAGCGTGCACCGCCCCGAGGTCGGTGTCCGCACCGGCGACACGCCCGCCAACGAACGCGAGCGGATGCGGCGGACCCCGCCCGACGTGCTGATCACCACGCCCGAATCGCTGTACCTGATGCTGACCTCGAGGGCACGCGAGTCGTTGCGCAGCGTCCAGACCGTGATCATCGACGAGATCCACGCGATGGCACCGACGAAACGCGGCAGCCATCTCGCCCTCAGCCTCGAGCGACTCGAGCACGAGGTCCGACGTGGCGGGCTGGCGGATGAGGACGCCGATCGTCCGGCACCGCAGCGGATCGCGCTGTCGGCCACCCAGCGTCCGCTCGACGAGATCGCCCGGTTCCTCGGTGGACAGCAGGACGGCACACCACGGCCGGTCACCATCGTGGACGCCGGTGTGCGAAAGCCGCTGGAGTTGCAGGTCGTCGTACCCGTGCAGGACATGTCCGACCTCGGCTCCGAGCTGCCGGCCGAGAACGCCCTGCCGCTGTCCGGTGGCCCCGCGGCGGCCGGGCCGTCGCGGCGCTCGATCTGGCCGGCCGTGCACCCGCGTCTGCTCGACTTCGTGCTCGACCACCACTCGACCCTGATCTTCGTCAACGCGCGCCGGCTCGCCGAGCGGTTGGCCGCCAAGCTCAACGAACTGCACGCCCTGCGCGAGCACGAGGCGGCGCTGCACGCCCAGGGCCTGACCGGCGCCGACCTCGAGGCCGCGCTCGACGACTTCGGTCGGTCCCGCGATGCCCCGCCGCCGGAACTGGTCAAGGCGCACCACGGGTCGCTGTCACGCGAGCGCCGGCTGGCGATCGAGGACGAACTCAAGTCCGGGCGGTTGCGCGGGCTCGTCGCGACCTCGTCGCTGGAGCTCGGCATCGACATGGGCGCGGTCGACCTCGTCGTGCAGGTCGCCTCCCCCGGGGCGGTCAGCCGCGGGCTGCAGCGCATCGGCCGCGCCGGCCATCAGGTGGGCGAACCCTCACGCGGGGTGCTGTTCCCCAAGTACCGCGGCGACCTGGTGGAGACGGCAGTCGTCGTCCAGCGGATGCACGCCGGCGAGATCGAGTCGACCCGCTACCCGCGCAACCCGCTGGACGTGCTCGCCCAGCAGATCGTCGCCATGGTCGCCATGGACGAGTGGTCGGTCGCCGACATCGCCGCGCTGGTGCGGCGTTCGGCGCCGTTCTCCGAACTGTCCGAGGACGTCCTGCACGCCGTCCTCGACCTGCTCGCCGGCCGCTACCCGTCCGAGGAGTTCAGCGAACTGCGCCCGCGGATCGTGTGGGACCGGGTCGCGGGGACGGTCCGTGGCCGGGCCGGTGCCCAGCGGCTGGCGGTGACCAACCCGGGCACGATCCCCGACCGGGGGCTGTTCGGGGTGTTCCTTCCTGACGGCGCACGCGTCGGCGAACTCGACGAGGAGATGGTCCACGAGTCGCGGCCCGGCGAGACGTTCGTACTGGGCGCGTCGACCTGGCGGATCGAGGACATCACCCACGAGCGGGTCGTGGTCACGCCGGCGCCCGGCGAGCCCGGCAAGCTGCCGTTCTGGCATGGCGACGGTCCCGGTCGACCCGTCGAACTCGGCCGTGCGATGGGCACCTTCCACCGCGAGGTGCTGGCGGCCGCACGGTCGGACCGCGACGCCGAGGTCGCGCGGCTGCAGGCCGAGTCCGACCTCGACCCGTGGGCGGCCGACAACCTCGTGGCCTACCTCGAGGAACAGGCCGCCGTCACCGGATCGCTGCCCGACGACCGCACGATCGTGGTCGAACGGTTCCGCGACGAACTCGGCGACTGGCGCGTGTGCCTGCTGTCACCGTTCGGCGCCCAGGTGCACGCCCCGTGGGCGATGGCCATCGAACGGCGGCTGCGGGCGGTCGGCCTCGACCCCGAGATGCTGTGGGCCGACGACGGCATCGTGGTGCGCCTGCAGGAGGCGGAGGAGGAGATTCCTCTCGAGGAGTTGGTCCTCGACCCCGACGAGGTCGAGGCCCTCGTGGTCGAGCAACTCGCGGGCACGGCGCTGTTCACCACGGTGTTCCGCGAGGCGGCAGGACGGGCTCTGCTGCTGCCCAAGCGCCGACCGGGCCAGCGCACGGCGCTGTGGCAGCAGCGCCAACGCGCCGCCGATCTGCTCCAGGTGGCGTCGCGCTACCCGAGCTTCCCGATCCTGCTCGAGGCCACCCGCGAGTGCCTCCAGGACATCTTCGACCTGCCCGGCCTGCGCGACCTGCTTCGGGACCTGCGCTCGCGCAAGGTGCGCCTGGTCACGGTCGAGACCGCGTCCGCCTCGCCGTTCGCCCAGTCGCTGCTGTTCGGCTGGGTCGGCCAGTACATGTACGAGTACGACGCGCCGCTGGCCGAGCGCCGCGCCGCCGCCCTCGCACTCGACGCCGACCTGCTGCGCGAGCTGCTCGGCGGCGACGAGTTGCGCGACCTGCTCGACACGGACGTCCTCGCCGCCCTCGAACGCGAACTCCAGCACCTCCCGCCCGTGGACGTGGAGGCGGACGAGTCCGGGATGCTCGACCGCCGCGCGCGCGACGCCGACGAACTGCACGACGTCCTGCGTCGCCTCGGCGACCTGACCCTGGCCGAGTTGACCGAACGCTCGCACGCCGACCCCGAGCCGTGGCTGCGCACGTTGATCGCCGAGCGGCGTGCCATCGAGATCCGCCTGGGCGGCGCGGTCCGCCACGTTGCCGCCGAGGACGCGAGCCGGATGCGCGACGCGATCGGGGTCGCGCTGCCGCCGGGGCTGCCGGCCGCGTTCACCGACCCGGTCGACGACCCGCTCGGCGATCTCGTCGCCCGCTACGCCCGCACCCACGGACCGTTCACCTCCCACGAGGTCGCGGCCCGCCTGACCGTGCCGGTCGAGCGGGTCGAGGCGACCCTGCGGTGGCTGCAGCGCCAGGACCGGGTGCTGCTCGGCGAGTTCCGGCCGGGCGGGGTCCAGCGCGAGTGGGTGGATCGCGAGGTCCTGCGACGGCTCAAGCGACGCTCCCTGGCCGCGCTGCGCGCCGAGGTGGAACCGGTCGACGGCGCGAGCCTCGGGCGGTTCCTGCCGGTGTGGCAGCAGGTCCGGGCGGCGTCCGGTCGCCCGCGCCGTGGCCTCGAGGCGGTGGTCGAAACCGTCGCCCAACTGCAGGGCGCACCCATCCCCGCCTCGGTACTCGAAGCCGACGTGCTACCGGCCCGCATCGAGGGCTACCGGCCGAGCGATCTCGACCAGTTGATCGCCGCCGGCGAGGTGGTGTGGCTCGGGGTCGAACCGCTCGGCGCCCGCGATGGACGCGTGGTGCTGTGCTTCCGCGGCCAGGTCAACCTGCTCGCGCCCGACCCCGTCGGTGACCCGCCCGCCGACGAGGTCCACGACGCCCTCCGTGCGCACCTCGCACACCGGGGTGCGTCGTTCTGGCCGGAGCTGTTCTCGGCCTCCGGGGTGGCGGACCAGGACCTCGTGCTGTCGGCCCTGTGGGACCTGGTGTGGGCCGGCGAGGTCACCAACGACACTTACGCGCCGGTCCGCTCCCTCGGCGGTACGAAGCGGTCGTCGGGGGCGCGGCCGGGCGGCCGCCCACGTCCGGGCCGGCTCACCCGGCTCGGGCCACCGTCGGCCCAGGGCCGCTGGTCACTGACGGCGGAGCTGCTGCAACCGACCCCGACCGCGACCGAGCGCGCCCACGCCCTCGCCGAGCAGTTGCTCGAACGGCACGGCGTGCTGACCCGCGAGGCCCTGCGGGTCGAGGCGGTGACCGGCAGCTTCAGCGCCGTGTATCCCGTGCTGAAGGCGATGGAGGAAGCCGGCCAGGTGCGCCGCGGCTATGTCGTCGCCGGGCTCGGAGCGGCACAATTCGCGGCTTCTGGCGCGATTGACCGCCTCCGGTCACATCGCGACGTGCCAGACGAACCGCTCTCGACCGCCGCCGGCGAGTCCACCGACGGCCGGGTCGTGCTGCTGGCCGCGACCGACCCTGCGCAGCCCTACGGCGCCGCGCTCCCGTGGCCGCCGACCCCCGGACGACCGGCCCGCAGCGCGGGTGCACACGTCGTGCTGGTCGACGGCGCACCCGCGCTGTTCGTCGAACGGGGTGGCCGCAGCCTGGCCACCTTCGACCACCCGGCCCCTCGCGAGCAGTGGTTGGCCGCCCTGACCTGGCTGGTCCGGCCCGGCCGGCTGCGCAAACTCGAGGTCACACGGGTCGACGGCGAACCCGTCCACGACTCGCCCGAATGGGTCGCGGCCCTCGAACTGGTCGGTTTCTCGCCCGGATATCGCGGATTGACGCTGCGTGCCTAACCGGCGTGCGTCGGGCGGACTGGCACGGAAGGCGGGTCCAGGGTGCTCGCATTGCCGCGCCGATGGGTTCTATGGTGCCCGACCGGTCCGCTCCCGGATTCGAACAGAAGGAGACAAGCATGGCGGAATCGCTGATTGTGCAGAGCAAGGTCAAGGAGGCCGTCAAGGGTCTCGAGCTCCGGATGGACTCGAGCCTGCCCGACGCGCTGAACGCAAAGATCAGTGCGATGCTCCAGGACGCTGCAAAGCGCGCCAAGGAGAACGGCCGCGGCACGCTTCGGCCCTACGACCTCTGAGTCGACCGACGGCGCGGA
>JAGXST010000125.1 GCA_018335555.1 Actinomycetota bacterium
ACTCATGGCCTACAGCGTCGGCGACACCGTCATCTATCCCCACCACGGCGCAGCGGTCATCGAGCGGAAGGAAGCTCGCGAACTCAAGGGCGAGGCCCGCGAGTACCTCGTGCTGCGGCTGACGTACGGGGACCTGACGCTGATGGTGCCCGCCGACTCGTGCGAAGAGGTCGGTATCCGCAGTGTGGTCTCCAAGAAGGAGGTCGAGCAGGTCCTCGACGTCCTGCGTGAGCCCGAGGGCAAGGCCGCCGGCAACTGGTCGCGTCGCTTCAAGGCCAACTACGAGAAGCTGCGTTCGGGCGACATCTACCAGGTCGCCGAGGTCGTGCGGAACCTCGCCACGCGCGAGAAGGACAAGGGCCTGTCCGCCGGGGAGAAGCGCATGCTCACCAAGGCGAAGCAGATCCTGCTCTCCGAGTTGGCCGTCGCCATCAAGAAGGACGAGGCCAAGGCCGAGGAGTTGGTCGAGAAGGTCCTGGCCGAGTCCCAGGCCTGACCAGCTCCCTCCTCCCCGTGGCGGAACCGCGTGCGGGCCGGCCCATGGTCGAGCTGCTGCGCCTGGCCGTGGTGCTGTTGTTCACCGGCGCCGGCCATGCCCTGGGCAGCGGCGTGGACGACCTGCTCGCCCGTGGTGAGCCCGAGACCACACGTCTGGTGACCTCGGTGCTCGGCGCGCTCGTCGGCTACCTCGTCGGCGGGTTCCTCGGGCGCGCGGTGGTCCGTGGGGTCGACACCGCCGGCTCGGCGTTCGCCCACGTACCGGCCGCGCAACTGGTGGCTGCCGCCATCGGTGCCGCGGTCGGCGCGCTCGCCGGGCTCGTGGTGCTGCTCCCGGTGCTGCTGTTGCCCTACCAGCGGTTCACGGTGCCGGTCACGCTGCTGATCGTGCTGATGCTGGCGTACACCGGCGGGCGTCTGGGTGCGTGGAGAGGTGCCGAGCTGGGGCGGTTCGTCGGGGTACGCGGACGGCTGGACGTGCACACCCCGTCGCGCGGCTCGGGGGTCAAGGTGCTCGACACGTCGGCCCTCGTCGACGCCCGCGTCGTCGACGTGGCCCGGGCCGGCTTCCTCGACGGCACGATCGTCGTGCCCGGCTTCGTCCTCGATGAACTGCAGGGACTCGCCGACGCCGGCGAGGACCACCGCCGTCGCGCCGGCCGCCGCGGACTGGATGCGTTGCAGGTCCTGCAGGACGAGTCCCTGGTCGCCGTCGAGATCAGCCACGAGGACCTGCCCGGCCTCGCCGAGGTCGACGCCAAGCTCGCGGCGCTGTGCCGGGCCCGCAGCGCGGCCCTGATCACCACCGACGGCAACCTGGCCCGCGTGGCCGAGATCAGCGGGGTGCGCGTGCTCAACCTGCACGCGCTGGCGGACGCGGTCCGGCCGCCGGTGCTGCCGGGCGAGCAGCTCGCGCTGCGCCTCGTGCGGTCCGGCCGTGACGCCGGGCAGGCCGTCGGGTACCTCGACGACGGCACCATGGTTGTCGTCGAGGACGCGGATGCACGGATCGGCGACGAGATCGCCGTCGACGTGACCTCGATCGTGCAGAACCGGCAGGGCCGCATGTTGTTCGCCGTCGTCTCAGGGGCGCAGCCGTGAGGATCGGCGTGGTCGTCGTCGCGGCCGGGCGCGGCGAGCGGCTCGGTCATGGGCAGCCCAAGGCACTGGTCGAGCTGGCAGGACGGCCGCTGCTCCACCACGCCCTGGCGGGTCTCGCCGAGGCCGGCCTGCCGCCGGCCGTGGTGGTGCACACGCCGGGTGAGCGGGCGGCGTTCGTGGCGGCGACCGGGCTCGAGGTGGCCGCGTACGTCCCCGGCGGCGACAGCCGCACGGCCAGCGTCGCGGCGGGTCTGGCCGCGCTCGGCGACGTCGAGGTGGTCCTCGTCCACGACGCCGCGCGGGCGCTGACGCCGGCATCGGTGATCCGCGCCGTCGCCGATGCGATCGTGGACGATGTCATCGCGGCGGCTCCGGGCCTGCCGGTCACCGACACGCTCAAGCAGGTCGAGGGGGACACCGTGGTCGCCACCGTGCCTCGCGACGGCCTGGTCGCGGTCCAGACGCCGCAGGGCTTCACCCGCCGGGCCCTGGTGACCGCGCATGCCGAGGGGGGCGACGCGACCGACGACCTCGCGCTGGTCGAACAGGCGATCGTCGCCGGCCGTCTGCAGGGACGCGTCGTCGTCGTCGCGGGTGCGGCTGCCGCCATGAAGATCACCTACGACACCGACCTCCTGGTCGCTGCATCCCTTCTTCGGCTGGGTCCCCCTGTTCGATCGCTTCGCTCCTCGTTGCCGCCCAGCCGGCAGGAGGGATAGCCATGCGCATCGGGAACGGACTCGACGTCCATCCCTTCGCCGACGGCCCGGACCAGCGCCTGGTCCTGTGCGGGGTCGAGATCCCCGAAGGCCCCGGCCTCGAAGGCCACAGCGACGCCGACGTGGCGACCCACGCCGTCACGGACGCGCTGCTCGGTGCGCTGGCGCTCGGTGACCTCGGTTCATGGTTCGGGGTCGACGACCCGGCGGTCGCCGGCGCCGACTCGCTCGCCCTGCTGACACGGGTCGTCACCGAGGTCGTCGACCGCGGCTGGCGTGTCGGCAACCTCGATCTCACCGTCGTCGCCCAGCGGCCCCGGCTCGCCGCCCATCGCGACGCGATGCGCGCCAGGCTTGCGGAAACCCTGCACGTGGACGTCGAGGTCGTGTCGGTCAAGTTCACCACCACCGACCGACTCGGCAGCCTCGGCCGCGGTGAGGGCATCGCGGCCTGGGCGACGCTCACCGTGGTCCCGGGGAACGCCGGCCCGTCTCCCCAATAGACTCGCGGTTCCGTGCGCCCGGCCCGCACCCAGTCCCGCGGCGCGAAACCACTCCCGATCCGGTGGCGACGACGCATGTCCCTGGTCATCTACGACACCCTGCGGCGCGACAAGGTCGCGTTCGAGCCGCGTGAACCCGGCCAGGTCTCGATCTACGTGTGCGGGCCCACCGTCCAGGCCGAGGCCCACGTCGGTCACGGGCGGCTCGCGGTCGTCACCGACGTGCTGCGCCGCTACCTGGCCTGGTCCGGGCTCGATGTGACGTTCGTGCAGAACGTGACCGACATCGACGACAAGATCATCCTGCGCGCCCGCCGCGAGAAGGTCGATCCGGCCGTCATCTCGACCCGGTACACGCGGATGTGGAACGCGACCATGGACCGGCTCGGGGTCCTGGCGCCCGACATCCAGCCGCTGGCCACCGGCCACCTGCTCGAGATGCACGGCCTGATCGCGGAGTTGATCGAGCAGGACAAGGCCTACGCCGTCGACGGCGACGTGTTCTTCCGCGTCCGCACCTTCGAGGGCTATGGCAAGCTGTCGGGGCGCAGGATCGACGACATGCAGCAGGGCGAGGACGTCGTCGACGCCGACCGCAAGGAGGATCCCCTCGACTTCGCGATGTGGAAGTCGGCCAAGCCGGGCGAGCCGTCGTGGCCGTCGCCCTGGGGCGACGGGCGGCCCGGCTGGCACATCGAGTGCTCTGCCATGGCCGCCAAGCACCTCGGCGAAGGCTTCGACATCCACTGCGGTGGGCTCGACCTGGTCTTCCCGCACCACGAGAACGAGATCGCCCAGCACGAGGCCGCCCACGGCGGCACGTTCGCCCGCCACTGGGTCCACAACGGCATGGTGCGCATGGGCGAGGAGAAGATGTCGAAGTCCATCGGCAACGTCGTGTCGCTGTCGGAAGCGGTGGAGGAGTGGGGGGTCGGCCCGCTTCGGCTCTGGTACCTCTCGGCCGCGCACCGCAGCCCGCTGACCTTCGACACCGAGCGGCTTCGCGACGCGGCGGCCGCCCACCAGCGCCTGACCACGTTCCTGCGATCGGCCCGCCGGGCAGCCGACGGTGCGGTCGCCGACGAGTCCGCCGCGCAACAGCACCGTGATGTCTTCCGCGCCGCCATGGACGACGACCTCAACGCACCCCAGGCCGTCGCCGCCCTCCACGAGTTGGTGTCGGCCGGCAACGACCGTCTCGCCGCGGCCGAGAAGGGTGACGACGCGGCCCGTGCCGAGGTGGCCGGGCTCGGCGACGCACTCGTCGACATGGGCGACGGGGTGTTCGGTCTCGGTCTCGAGGAGGCACTCGCGGACGCCGCCGCGCTCGAACGGCAACTCGAACCGCTGGTCGGCCAACTGCTCGACCAGCGCCGCCAGGCCCGTGCGGACAAGGACTTCGCGGCCGCCGATCGGATTCGCGACCAGCTCGCCTCGGCCGGCGTGGTCGTCGAGGACCGGCCCGACGGCCCGCGCTGGTACGTCGGAGCGGCGGCGCCCGAGTGAACCGACGGGCGAGGCCGTGAGCGGTCCCCGAGGGCAGGGCCGGCACCGTGGACGGTCCGACCGCCCTCGGCGCGAGGACGGTCGCGTCGTCATCGGCCTGCACCCGGTCCGCGAACTGCTGCGGGCCGGACAGCCGGTGCGCAGGCTGCTCGTCGCGGACAACCGCGAACGTTCGGAGGTCCTCGACGAGATCCTGGCGTTGGCCCGCAAGGCCGGTGTCACCGTCGACGAGGTCGACCGGTCCCATATCGACGACCGGGCCGAGGGACAGGTCCACCAGGGGGTGCTCGCACTGGCGCCGGCGTTCGCCTACGCCGACCTCGACACCGTCAGGCGCCGCGCCGGCGACGAGCCGCTGCTCCTGGTGGCGCTCGACTCGGTGACCGACCCCCACAACCTCGGTTCGATCGCCAGGACCGCCGATGCCGTCGGTGCCCACGGGCTGCTGCTGCCCTCCCGCCGGGCCGCGTCGGTCACGCCGACGGCCGAGAAGGCGGCTGCGGGGGCGCTGGCCAACCTGCCGGTCGTGCAGGTCACCAACCTGGTGCGCACGCTGACGAACCTGCGTGACGACGGTGTCTGGTCGGTCGGCCTCGACGGCGACGCCCCCGACCCGATCGGCACCAGCCGGCTGCTCGACGGACCGCTGGTCCTGGTCGTCGGCGCCGAGGGCCGCGGGCTGTCGCGGCTGACCGCGCAGACCTGCGACCAACTCGTCCACCTGCCGATGCGCGGCACGGTCGGCTCGCTCAACGCGTCCGTGGCCGCAGCCGTCGCGCTCTACGAGGTCCGAAGGCGCCGCGACGGGTAGTTGCCGCAGCCGCGCAACCATTGCGCGGCCGGCTCGTTGACCTCTCCGACCGGGGGGAGCGAACCCTCCCGCTTCGGAGGGTGACGATGACCCAGCGAGCCGGCCTGTCCAGCGTCCCGAGACGCAGCCATTCGCTGCGGCGTCGCCACGCCGCGACGCGGCACACCGGTCTCGCCGACGAGATCCTCGTCGACCGGGTGCGTGGTGGCGACGATCTCGCGGCCAACGAACTGCTGCTGCGCTATCGCGGGTTCGCCCGCGCCCGGGTGCGCAACTACTTCCTCGTCGGCGGTGACCGCGAGGACGTGGTCCAAGAGGCGATGATCGGCCTGTTCAAGGCGATCCGCGACTTCGAGCCCGGCTCGGGGGCGTCGTTCCGTTCGTTCGCCGAGCTGTGCATCACGCGACAGGTGCTGACCGCCATCCGCAGCGCCACCCGGCACAAGCACGCCCCCCTCAACAGCTCGATCAGCCTCGACCGACCCCACAGCGCCGGGTCGCCGCGCACGGTCGCCGAGCTCCTGCCCGCCGGCGACGAGCACGACCCGTTGACCGTCCTGGTCGCGGCAGACGACCACGAGCGTCTGTGCGCGGCCCTGGTCGACGTGCTGTCCGGGCTCGAGTCGGAGGTCCTCGCGCTCTACCTCGAGGGATGTACCTACGAGGAGATCGCCGCCCGGGTCGGTCGCCACCCCAAGGCGGTCGACAACGCGTTGCAGCGCGTCAAGCGCAAGCTCGAGGACCGCGTCGCCGCGTAGACGGCTAGCTTCGCGGGTCGTCGATCGACCCCGAAGAAGGCCAACGCGTGCGTCCGCAAGACCTCGAACAGCTCGTCCTGCCCGGCGACCCCCAACTGCACCCCGACGGCACACGCGTCGCCTTCGTCGTCAGCGAACTCGACCTCGACGACGACCGCACCGCCCGCTCGATCCACCTGTTCGACGGTGCGCGGACGCGACGGTTCACGCACGGCCCCTCGGACCGCGCGCCGCGCTGGTCCCCCGACGGCCACGGCCTCGCCTTCCTGCGGACCTCCACCGACGAGGGCGCGAAGGCGCAGTTGGCGTTGATGTCCGCCGACGGCGGCGAGGCCGTGCTGCGCACCGACCTGCCGCTCGGCGTGTCCGACCTGGCCTGGTCGCCGGACTCGGAGCGGCTGGTGCTGGTCGCAGCCGCGTGGGCCGAGGACGTCGCAGACCTCGACGACGACGAGCGTCGCCGCCGCCCCAAGCGCGTCACGCGGCTGCCCTACCGCACGGACTCGGGGGGCTGGGTGCATGACCGCACCGACCACCTGTGGCTGGTGGACCGCGACGGCGACGCCGAGCCGCAGCGGCTCACGACCGTCGACCGTGACCACGGCGATCCGGTCTGGCGTCCCGACGGGCAGGCCATCGCCTTCATCGCCAAGCCCGACGCTGCCAGTGACCTCGAACCGCACTCGCAGGTGTTCGAACTCGACGTCGACTCCGGTGAGGTCCGTGCGCTGACGGCCCCCGGTTCGTGGCAATGGGTCGGGTACGCGCCCGACGGGCGGCTGTTCACCGTCGGCCACCGCGACCCCTACGACTGGCCGGGCAACACCGGCGTGTTCTGGTGCCGTCCGACCGAGGGCGGCGAGTTCCCCTTCGAACCGGTCGAACTGCTCGCCCACCTCGACCGCGACGTGTCGCCGGGCGCGCCGGGCATGGCGACCCGTGGGCCGCAGTTCGTCGACGGCGGGTTCCTGATCGGTGTCGAGGATGCCGGCACCGTCCGACTCGTGCGGGTCGACCTCGACGGCTGGGACGCCGACGCGGCCAGCCCACCGGCGGTGACCGACGTCATCTCCGGCCGCCGGTGCGTCACCGGATTCGGTGTCCGCTCGGACGCATCGGCGGTGGCGTTCACCGTGACCGACCCCGCCACGCCGGGTGAGCTGATCTGGCTTGAGGTCGCGTCGGGCGAGGGAAGCGAGTCTGGGACCGGCAGCGAGCGCAACGTCACCGACCTGGCCAAGGACTTCCGCGCCAAGGTCGACCTGCGGCCGACACAGCGCTTCGACGTCGAGCGCGACGGGGCACGCATCGATGCCTGGGCGGTCATGCCGAACGGATTCGACGAGGCGGCCGAGCGCTCGGTGCCGGTGCTGATCAACATCCACGGCGGGCCCACCTCGCAGTACGGCGACTACTTCTTCGACGAGTTCCAGGTCGAGGCGGGCGCGGGCTACCTCGCCGTCGGGTGCAACCCGCGCGGCTCGTCCGGCCGCGGTGCCGAGTGGGCACAGGCCGTCGTCGGCGTCTGGACCGATCACGGCTCGGTCGACACCCTCGACCTCGAGGCACTCGTCGACGCCACGCTCGAGCGGTTCCCGCAGGCCGACCCCGAGCGCGTCGGCATCATGGGCGGCTCGTACGGCGGCTACGCGACCGCCCGCCTGATCGCGCGGTCCGACCGCTACAAGGCGGCGATCGTCGAGCGCGGCCTGTTGCAGTGGGAGTCGTTCTCCGGCACGTCGGACATCGGGCCCTACTTCGACCGGATGTTCCTGTCCGCGTCGTTGCCGGACGGCGTCGATGCGCACCGTGCCGCCAGCCCGGTCGCGACGGCATCGTCGGTGACCGCACCCACGCTCGTGCTGCACAGCGAGGCCGACTACCGCTGCCCGATCGAGCAGGGCGAGCAGTACTTCGCCGCCCTCAAGCGCGCCGGGGTGACCACCGAGATGGTGCGCTTCCCCGACGAGACCCACGAGCTGTCGCGCGGCGGCAGCCCGAAACACCGTGTCGAACGGTTCGAGGTCGTGCTCGACTGGCATGCCCGGTTCGTGCTCGGCAAGGACGGCAGTGACGCGGACGACGAGACGGCGCCGACCCCCGAGGCGTCGCCGCAGGTGCGCTGACGCCTGCCTGAGTGGCGCGGACGCTACCGTCCACGCCCATGACGCCGAGGTAGCTCAGTTCGGTAGAGCGCCCGCCTTGTAAGCGGATGGTCAGGGGTTCGAATCCCCTCCTCGGCTCCGAGACCCACCCAGGGTGCTGTGTGTCCCATGCGACGCCATCACCTCATGGTCCCAGCAGGCCGAGGGGTACGACGGCGACGTCGTCGGCACGAAGGAACGCATCCGAGCCCGTGGTCAGCACCACCTTGCCGACCAACTGGTCTCCGATCTGATCCCCAAGCCAGTGCAGATGCCGCACGTCGTGGTCGGTGACCGTGGCCGACAGCTTGGTCTCGATGGCCAGTACCCGGCCGTCACCCCGTTCGGCGAGCAGGTCGACCTCGTGGAGGGCATCGCGGGTGCGCACATGGAAGACCGTCGCATCCAACCGCTGCGCGAACACCCGCACCGACAGGGTTGCCAGCGACTCGAACAACTGGCCCAGGTAGGTGCGGTCTCCTCCGAGCGAGGTGGTGGTGCCCCCGAGCAGCTTGTCGCGGCCGTGGCCGACGAGGTGTGCGGCCAACGTCGGGTCGGCAAGGTGGTGCTTGGGACCTTGCGTGAGGCGTCGTAGGTGGTTGTGGCCAGGCGACCAGGCCGGTACCTCGTCGAGTAGCCGCAGTGCGGTGAGCGTCTCGACGTAGGGTTGGGTGGTGCTGCGCGGCAGGCCCGCGTCGTCGCCTTGGGTTGCTGCCCGACGGATCTTTTCGGCTGAGGTGACGGTGGAGACGGCGGCTGCGTACGCGCGGAGCCAGCCGCGGACTGCCTCCGGTCGGCGGACCTTGAGCCCGGCCTCGACCATGTCGCGATCCACGACCCGGTCCAGGTACCCATCGAGGGCAGCCTTCAGGGCTCGGCCGGACAGGTGCTGGAGGCCCGGCAGGCCGGGAGTCAGGATCGCGTCGACGTAGTCGGTCAGCCCGAGAAGGCTGTGTCCGGTCACGTCCAGGTTGCCCTCGAGGAGGGAGCCGAGCGAGACGGAGGGCTCGAGCCCACGTTCGGGCAGCGTCAATGGGCGCATGCGCAGCACGGTGATGCGGCCAGCACCCGAGTGGGTTCCGGCCGAGGGCATCGATCCGGTCAGCAGGTACTGCCCGCCCGCGCGATCGCGGTCGACGGCACGCTTGACCGCGTCCCACAGCGCCGGGACGTGGTGCCACTCGTCGAGCAGCACCGGTCGCTGCCCTTCGAGGGGGACATCGACGTCGGCCTCGGCGATCTGGCGGACCGCCGGGTCATCGAGCCGACGGACCGTGCGGGCGCGCTGCAGTGCCGTTTCGGTCTTGCCCACCCCCTTGGGGCCGTCGAGCAGCACGGCTGCCAACTGCCCGAACAGTTCGTCGAGGTCGTCATCGACGACCCGGCGTACGTACGTGCCCAAGGGGCTTCTGCCGGAGGTGCTGCCGTCCACCACGTGGCCCTGCCTCAGCTCGTCAGCCCATTACACTACAGTCTGCCAGTCAACAACACTACTGTTTGCCATCAAAGTACGCTGCGGTTTGCCATCGAGGGGCATCGGCTGCCGGTCTCGTGTGACTCGGGTGGCCGCAGCGACGTTCGTGTAGTTGCATGGATGTCGTTCGTCGGGGACACTGGTCGACGTCGGTCGATCCAGGAGCCCGTCCGTGAGCTACCCGCAGGACTTCGCTGCCGCCGCCGAGGCGTCGGGTATCGACGTGCGCGCCCAGCAGATTCTCGACTTCGAGCGCGAGTGGTGGCGCTACGCAGGCGCCAAGGAGCAGGCGGTCAAGGAACAGTTCGACCTGTCGCCGACCCGCTACTACCAGTTGCTCAACCGCGTCATCGACGACGAGGCGGCCCTGGCCTACGACCCGATGCTGGTCAAGCGCCTGCGCCGCCTGCGTGCCGCCCGCCAGCGTCAGCGCGCCGAGAACCGACTGGGCGCCGACGCCCGCTAAGGCTGCTGCGATGGACACGGCGCGACCGCCAGCCCCCCGGCCCGGCGCCGTCCTGGTCCGCAAACTCGGCGTCGCCCTCGCCGTGATCGTGGTGACCTCGGGCGCCTTCGCGTTCGTCGGCACGCTCGACGACCCGCCGGCCACCGCCCCGGTGG
>JAGXST010000126.1 GCA_018335555.1 Actinomycetota bacterium
GATCGAGCGGCACAGGCTGGCGCAGGTCGAGCCGGTCCCGGCCGCGGCGACCGACGTGGACGGCCCCATCGAATTGCGCCTGGCGAGCGACGCGGCGCACACGGGCCTCGCCACCCTGCGTGAACTCGGGCCGCCAGACGGGTATACGGTGCACGTCATCGACGGCGAACGCCTCGACACCCGCTTCGGCGAGGATCGGGTCGACGAGATCGCGCTGCTGAAAATCGACGCCGAGGGGGCGGAGGGGCAGGTGCTGCGCGGCGCGCGAGACCTGCTGGATGCCGGGGCGGTCAGGGCGTTGCTGTTCGAACTCGCGCCGTCGTTCCCGACGACTGTCGACCTGCTCGTCGAGCTCGAACGCCTCGCCGACGACTACGCCTTCTTCGTGCTCGTCGAGCGCGGCGTCCCACGCACCCCCCGGCTCGTCCCGAGCACCGTGTCCGGCCTCCGCGACCTCGACGACGATCGCAACATCCTCGCGCTGCGCCGCCGCGACGCCGCCGCGCTGGTCGCCCGCGCCACCGGCCGACGACCCAGGCGTCGGGGCAGCCTCAGCTCGTAGGCGCGTCGCCGTGCCGCGCGAGCACGAGGCGGCACACGCCGGCCGCCGCCAGCAGCGCCACCGCCCACACGAACTCGCCCCGGTGCCGGAACGCCGTGCCGAGGTTGCCCTGGATCAGGGCATGCATCGTCGCGATGCCGCCACCGACCACCAGCGGAAACGCCAGGACGCGCAGACGCCGTCCGCGCAGCGTGACGGCACCGACGACCGCCAGCGCGAGCATCGGATACCACAGCAGCATGTCGACACGCGCGAGATCGACGCTTCGGTTGCCCGTGCTGCGCCACGGGAGCGGCTCGAGCAGCATCACGGTCAGGCCGCGTGGCAAATGACGGAGGTTGGCGAGCAGTCCCTCGCCGCGTTCGTCGTCGCCCGTGCTGAGCCATTCGTCGAGCGTGGGGCGCGGCTCGGCACTCTCGGCCGGCGCCTCCTGCGCGAGCCACTGCTCGAGTTGGTCGCGGCCGACCTCGGGCGGCAGGTAGCGGTCCTGGAGCGCCTGCACGTCCTGCCGTGCCTGCGCGGCGTCCCGCTCCGCGTCCGCGACGTCCTCCGACGTGTCGGCGTCGCCGGCGGCCCGGGCGGCCGCCAATGCCTCTTCGCGCTCGCGCAGCCGCTCGCCGGCCTCGCGCAACTGGCGGCGCACGTCGTCGTCGAGGTTGAGTTCGGGGACGACGAACGCGGTGTCCGCACCCTGCGCCATGAGCGCACGCTGGTCTTCCGGATCGTTCTGCGCCCGTACAAAGTCGATGCCCAGCGGCCCCATGCCCACGCTCCACGGCAGGACCAGCACCGCGATCGCCGTTGCCGCCACCCGCTGCCACCGTCCGGCCGCAGGGGCGAGCCAGGCGGTGATCGCCATCGCCCACAACGCGACGAGCGCGATGTGGGCCCGTACGAAGTACAGGCCGGCGAGCGGCAGGAGCAGGCCGGCCCCGACGACGGCCAGACGGCGGCCGGAGGTGCGCATCGTCACCGCGATCCCCATCGCCAGGGAGGCCAGGAGTGACCACGTCACCGCGTCCTTGAGCGTCAGCGACGACCACAGGACCTGCGACGGAAGCACCGCGATAGCCAACCCTGCAAGAAACCCGTACTTCCTCGGCATCGCTTCCATGCCGAGACGCACCACGAGAGCAGCCGTCACGGCCCCGAACATGCCAGTTATCAGCTGCCCGAGGAACATCGACGGGGTGACCAACCAGAACAGCGCGGTCAGCAGGTACGTATAGGTCGCCGTGGCGTGGTAGAGCCAGCGCGTGTACTCGTCCCAGTGCCCCGTCTGTGACGTCGCGACGTCCGTCGCCAGTTGGACGTAGAGCCCATCGTCCATGAACACCGCGCCACCGATGAAGGCGCTGAACCCGGCCGAGAGCGCCCAACGCAGCACCAGCGCGATCACGAAGACGGTCGCGACGGGATGCGCGCGCAGGGTCGAGCGCAGCCGACCAACGGCGCTGCCTGCGCCGACCACGGTGCTGGGCACGTCGCTCCCCCTCGGAGGTTTGCAGTTCAGGATTCGGTCGGCGGTACGGGCGCACGCCCAAGCCGGTCAAGGTAGAGGCCGAGCAGCCCGTCCGCGATCGCGCCGAGTTCGTAGGTCGCCTGCCACCGCTTGTAGCCAGCCGCCGCGATGCTGCGCCGGAGTTCGTGATCGAGCAGAAGCCGTCGGATGCCCTCGGCCATGGCCACCGGGTCGCCGTTGTCGACGAGCAGTCCGGAGACGCCGTCATCGATGGCCAGGCGCACGTCGGTGGTGTCGAAGGACACCACCGGGATGCCCGTCGCCTGCGCTTCGAGGACGGTGATCCCGACGAAGCCCTCGACGACGCCCGGCCGCACGTAGACGTCGGTCCCGGCCAGCAGCCCGCGGACGTCCTGGCGTTCACCCAACAACCGGACGACGTCCCCGCAGCCACGAGCGTCGATGTCCCGCTCGAGTTCGGCACGCAGTCGCCCGCCACCGACGATGGCGAAGACGGCTGCCGGGCCCGAGTGGCGCAGGTGATCGGCGGCCGCGATGAACAGGTGGTGGCTCTTGGTGGGATCGAGCCGACCGATAGTCGTCACGACGGACGTGTCGGGTGTGACACCGAGTTCGTCGCGCAGCCGCCGGCGGGCCTCGTCGCGCCGGTCAGGGGGCGGAGCCTCGACGCCGACCACCGATCTCGACACGAGCCTCGCCGGCCGGATGCGCAGTCGCTCGATCGTCCGGGTGATCTCCGGCGAGATGGAGATGATCGTCCCCGCTCCTGCCGTCACGAGCTTGGCCCGCAGGAGCACGCGCCACCCCGCTTCGTCGGGATGCGTGCGAAGACCCATCGGCGAGGCGAAGGCGACGGCCCGACGGCGCCGGCTGGCGCGCGCGGCCAAGACGAGCGGGCCCGTCGAGGCGGACATCACATGGACCACGTCGGTGACGCCCCCCGCATCGAGCAGGCCGCGGAGTCGTCGGACGTCGCGCCAGATCCCCGCCGGGGACCGGCTCAGCTCCAGCGTCACGTGCGTCGCGCCGGCGTCGCGCAGCGCCGGCGCGAGCAGACCGCCCCGACTGGCGACGGTCACGTTGTGACCGCGGGCGGTCATCGCGGCGGCGAGACGAACGAGGTTCATCTCGATACCGCCCATGTCGAGCGAGTTGGCGGTGAACAGCACCCTCACGGGTGGTCCCGCTCGCCGAATGCGAAGGCATAGGCCGCGCGCTCGACCTCTGCGAGTCGGTGTGGGTCCATCAGGTGCAGCGTGGCCTCGCGGGCGTCGTCTCCGAGACGTGCCCGAAGCTCGCCGTCGTCGAGCAGCCGCTGCACGGCGGCAGCCATCGCCTCGGTGTCGCGGTAGGGGACCAGGAGGCCGGTTCGTTCGTGCTCCACGATCTCGGGATGCCATTCGACGTCGTAGGCGACGACGGGGGTGCGGCTCAGCGCCGCCTCCACCAAGGCGCGTCCCGTCATCGGCGCCAACACCGCGTGGGCCTCGTGCAGAGCAGCGGCGATCGTGCGCTGGTCGAGGTTGCCCGCGAACCTGACGCCGGCGCTCAGGCCGAGCTCGGCTGCTCGACGTTCGAGGTCCGGTCGCTGCTCGCCGTCGCCCACGAACAGCGCGGTCACCGGAGGCAGGGCGGCCGGATCGGACCGTAGATGGGCGAGGACGTCGATGACGTCCTCAGGGTGCTTGACCGGTTCGAGTCTGCCTACGCAGATCAGGTACGGCCCGTCGAGGCCGAGCTGGTCGCGCACGCTGGCGCGCCGGTCCGGTTCGGTGAAGTGCTCCGGGTCGATCAGGTTGCCGTACCGGAACACCGTGGTGCGCTCGCGGCGGGCGCCGTTCGCTTCGGCATAGCGGCGGTTGTCCTCGTTCGCGCCGGCGACGACCGCTGCCCGCGAGAGCACGAACCGCTCGATGCGCTTCTCCAGCCACCGGTACCGCAGCAGCCGGGGGTAGGCCGGGCGGCCCACCGAGGCGTAGATGGCGTCGTAGTTGCCGTTGACGCGCACCACGAGCGGGACGCGGAAGCGGCGCGCGAGCGCCCAGCCGATCAAGCCCTGGTAGTAGGGGTCGCCGACCCGGATCGCGTCCACGGCGGCGGCCACCCGCACCAGGCGGCGCCACAGCGCCAGCTGCGCCAGCGCCAGGCCCAGGACCGGCACCCGCTGCAGGCCAGGCCACCGTGTGTGCCCCTCGATGACCGTGTGGCGCGGGCCGAGTCGGTGGCTGACGGGTCGACCTGCGCGTGTGCTCGACCCGTCTGCGCCGACGAGCGGATGCACGCTCCAGACATGCTCGAAGAACCCGTCGAGGTCCCGCGACGTGATGCTGTGCTCGATGCGTCGTTCGCGCACCTGATCCATGGTGTAGGCGGAGTCGAGGACGAGAAGTCTGCGACCCTGTCCACGCCGGACGTCGGCAGGCAGACTTCGATGTCGCACGTTCGTCCTGTGGCGTGGCGTGAGCGGGCTAGCGGCCGACGAGCAGAGGTGCCGATGGTAGCCTCGCGCGAACGGGTGACCGCATTGCCGGTCCCAGCCCACCCCTCGTTCGAAGTGGTCCTCGTGAGCCGTCCGGAGCCTGTGATCCATCCCTCGGCGATCGTGGAGGACGGGGCGGTCGTCGGCGACTCGACCCGCGTCTGGCATCACGCCCACGTGCGAGAGGGGGCGACCATCGGCAGGGGGTGCACGCTGGGCAAGAACGTCTTCATCGATGCCGGCGTCTCGATCGGGAACCGGGTCAAGATCCAGAACAACGTGTCGGTGTACCGCGGCGTGATGCTCGAGGACGACGTCTTCGTCGGGCCGAGCGCGGTCTTCACCAACGATCGCCTGCCGCGGGCGCGCGAGGAATGGGTTCTGACCGAGATCGTGGTGGGTGCGGGCGCCTCCATCGGCGCCAACGCCACCATCGTGGCCGGCAACGACATCGGTCGGTCCGCCATGGTCGGCGCCGGCGCCGTCGTCACACGGCCCGTCGCCGCACACATGGTGGTCGTCGGCAACCCGGCCCGCTTCGTCGGCTGGATCTGCCGGTGCACCTCGACTCGCGTTGCGCCCGACGGTCACGGTTCGTGCCCGGACTGCGGCGTCTCGCTTCCTCCCGCCGCAGGGTCCAGCCAGTGAGCACGCTCGAGATCGCACTCGTGGGGGCCGGCGTCATGGGCCGCCATCACGCACGGATCATCGTCGGCTCGACGCGGGCCCGGCTCGCGATGCTCATCGATCCCGCTCCTGCCGCCGAGGCGCTGGCCCGGGAGTTCGGCGTGCCCTGGTTCCCGCGCCCGGAGGCGGCTGCTTCGGCGCACGCGGCGATTATCGCGTCCCCGACGGATTCGCACGAGCAGATCGGGCTCGAACTGCTCGACGCGGGGTTGCCGCTGCTCGTCGAAAAGCCCCTCGCCGAGACCCTGTCATCCGCGACGCGGCTCGTGGAGCGCAGCCGGCAGGTGGACGTCGCCCTGATGTGCGGCTTCGTCGAGCGGTACAACCCCGCGGTGAACGCCGCGCGGTCCAGGCTCACCGAGCCGCCGAGGCACCTGGTCACGGTCCGTCACAGCCCTCCCGCCGAGCGCATCAGCACCGACGTCGTCTTCGACCTGCTGATCCACGACCTCGACATCGCCGTCATGCTGCACGATCACGAGGTGACGCGGGTGGTGAGTTCCTGCTGGGCGCCGGCGAGCGGCGCCGTGAACGAGATCGCGGACGCAAGCCTGACGTTCGGTGACGTCGGCGTCGCCACCGTCTCCGCCAGTAGAGCGAGCCAGCGGAAGTCGCGGCGCATGCTGGTGTCCACCTCGGAAGAGCACATCGACGTCGACCTCGTTCGCAACACCGTGACGGTCTACCGGCACATCCGTCACGAGCTCTCGGACCAGCAGACCTACCGTGCGCAAACCGTGATCGACATCCCCTTCGTTCGCCACTCCGGCGAGCCCCTGCAACTGCAGTTCGAGCACTTCCTCGACCTCGCCGAAGGCCGAGCTGATGCCGACGCCGAGCGTGCGTCCCTCCTGCCGGCGCACGTGCTGGCGGATCAGATCCTGACCGACCAGCCCGGAGGCCAAGCCCCGTGATCCGCATATCGCAGCCGAACCTGGGCGAACGCGTCGAACAACTTGTCATCGAGGTCCTGCGAAGCGGCCGGCTGGCGCAAGGTCCGATGGTCGAGCGGTTCGAGGAGCTTTGCCGACAGATGGCCGGGACCGACCACGCCGTCGCCGTCTCGAACGGGACGGCCGCGCTCGACGTCGCACTCGAGGCGGCCGGCATCGGGCCAGGGGCCGAGGTCATCACGACACCACTGACGTTCGCCGCCACGTTGAACGCGGTCCTGCGGTCCGGCGCCGACGTCCGGTTCGCCGAAGTCGGCGAGGACTTCAACATCGATCCGGCGTCGGTGGAGTCGCTGGTGAACGAGCGCACGGCGGCGATCCTGCCGGTGCACCTGTATGGGCTGCCCGCCGACCTCCCGCGGCTCGACGCGATCGCGCAGGCACACGGGCTGCTGCTCATCGAGGACGCCGCGCAGGCGCACGGGGCCTCGGTCGCCGGCGTCCTGGCCGGATCGGCCGGCATCGGGACGTTCTCGTTCTACGCCACGAAGAACGTGACCGCCGGGGAAGGAGGCGTCGTGACGACCAACGACGCCGAGGTGGCCGACCGCATCCGGTTGTTGCGCAACCAGGGCATGGCCCGGCCCTACGACTACCAGGCCATCGGCCACAACCTGCGCATGACCGAGCTGCAGGCTGCCGTCGCGATCCCGCAACTCGAGGACCTCGAGTCGACCAACGCGAAGCGCGCGCGCAACGCCGACCACCTCGCGACGGCGTTGCGGCAGGCGTGTCCCGCCGTGCAACTGCCGCAGGCACCTGCCGATCGGGTGCACGTGTGGCACCAGTTCACGGTGCTGCTGCCCGAGGGTGCGGACCGCGACGGCGTCGTCGCCGAACTCGCGGCGCAGCAGATCCAGGCCGGCATCTACTACCCGAGTCTGGTGTGGGACCACCCGCCGTACCGTGCAAGCGAACAGGTGACCCGTGACGACACGCCGCGCGCCGCGGGCGTGGTCGGGCGCTGCGTCTCGCTGCCCATCCACCCGGGTCTCGGGATCGACGAACTCGACGAGGTCGCGGCCGGACTGGCGAAGGCGTTGAGCAACGGCAACGCCTAACCGGGCAACCGTGCAGGAGCCCCCGTGTCTACCCCGCAACCGACGGTCACGGTCGTCATCCCTGCGCACAACCGTGCCGACCACGTCGGTGAGGCGATCGAGTCGGTGCTGTCCCAGACACGGCCCGCGGACAGGATCGTCGTCGTCGACGACGCGTCCACGGACGCGACCCCTACGGTCCTGCGATCGTTCGGTGCCCGCATCACGGCCGTGCGTTCCGACGTCAACATCGAACGCGGCGCCGCGCGCAACCTCGGGGTGCGACACAGCGACACCGACTATGTGGCGTTCCTCGATTCCGACGACCGATGGGCCGCCGGCAAGCTCGGCGAGCAGCTGCGGTTGGCCGCGCCACGGCGGGCCGTCGTCACGCCGATGCGGCAGATGGATGGCCACGGTGACCTGTACGGCGGCGTGCTGCGTGCCGCGCCGGACGCGATAACACGGCTGTCCGTGGAGAACTCGTTTCCCGGAGCGGGGTCGTCGTTGCTCGTCTCGCGGGAGGATTTCGCCGCGGCCGGTGGGTTTCCCGAGCAGCGTGAGGTGCAAGGATCCGAGGACTGGGTCCTGCTGCTGAGGCTTCGGGCCGCCGGCGTCCAGATCGTCACGACGCAGCATCCGACGCTGCACGTTCGCATCCATGCCGCGAACTCGACGGGGTCCGCCGAGACGGTGGAGCGGTGCATGCTGTCCGCCCTCGATGTAATCGACCAGGAGGAGCTCGTGCCGGCGAGCGCGCGCCCTGAGTTGCACGCCCGGACACGGGCCGTGCTCGCCGCGATGCACGCACGGGATCGTTCCTGGCCACGCGCTTACCGACACAGCCGGGCGGCCTGGGCGACCGGCGCCCGCCGCATCGCTGCCGTCGGCAGTGCGAGAGCTGCGTTGTCGGCCGCCCGGAGCCTCTACCGTGGCTGACGGGGCCGCAACTGTCGAGGTGACGACGGCAGATCTCGACCTCGCCCGGTCGTCGCCGTGACGCGGACCCTGAGGGGGGACACGCTGTCGCGACTGTCCGCCGAGGTCTTCGGCTTGGTGGCCGGCATCGGCGCGGGACTCCTCACCGCCCGGTGGCTCGGCCCGAGCGGCAAAGGCATCTACGCATCGCTCACGCTGCTTGCCAGCCTGGCGGTACAGGGATCCGTACTCGGTCTCGGCGAGTCGCTCATCGTGCTGACGGCCGACGGGAAGCGCCAGCTCCGTGCGGCGTTCTCTACCACGCTCACGGCCGTGCTCGTGAGTTCCGCGCTGGGCGGTGCGCTTGCTCTCTTGGCCGCACGCTGGCAGTTCGGCTCAGACTGGGAACGGGTGGCCCTTCCCGCCCTGATCATGGCAGTGGGCGTTCCTGTCTCGGTCCTGACACAGACCGTGTCGCTGGCGCTCAATGCAGTCGGCCAGGTACGCGAGAGCAGCCACGCCAACATCGTGACGATCGCGGTCACGACCGCCACGCTGGCCGCGGCCCTGGTCGCCTTCGAGTTCGGGGTGCCGGGCGCGCTCGCTGCCGGCGTGCTCGGCAGCATCGTCGGCGCCGCCTATGCCGGGCGGCGCCTCGGGAGGCGTGTCTCCTGGCGTCTCGCTGTGGACAAGGACTACCTGCGGAGTGCCCTTCGCTTCGGAGTCGTACTGCAGCTCTCGGCCCTGTTCATGATGGCCGCCGCACGCGCTGACTTGTTGCTGGTCCTCAACCTGCTCGGGTCGGCTGAAGCGGGGTTCTACAGCGTTGCGCTCACCGTTGGCCTGACCACGACGATGGCGTCGAACGCCTTGGCGTACGCCTCGTTTCCGAGGGTGGCAGGCGCCGATTCGTCCGCCGCGGGGGCCGAGGTGCATCGGTTGACGCGACTGACGAGTGCGTTCGCGCTCGTGATGGCGGGCGGGCTCGCCGTGGTGCAACCGATCCTGATTCCGTTTCTCTTCGGACGTGACTTCCAGCCGGCGGTCGTTCCGGCCGTCGTCCTCCTCATCGGAGGCGTGCCGGCCGCTACCCAGTGGGTGTTGTGTCGCCTGGCTGCAGCCCGAAGCCATCCGGGGATTGCTGTCGCCTCGTTCAGTTCAAGCCTGGTGGTCATGCTCCTGCTCGACCTGGTCTTGATCCCGACGCTCGGGCTGGCGGGTGCCGCGGTTGCCTCGGGCCTGTCGAGCCTTGTCGGACTGCTCCTCGCCGTCGTGCTGCTCGGCCGGACCCCCACCCTGCGAATGGGCCTGCTCGACGTCGTCCCGCGCATGTCGGACTTCGCGGCGCTGGCCGCGGTGGCCAAGTCAGTCGTGGGAGGCTGGCGCCTGCGACGCGGCAACTAGGGCCCGAGACCCCGGCGTTGGAGCCGGGTTCGGCCAAGCCTCGGCGCGGATACGCTCCGCGCGCGGCGCAATGGAAGGTTGCGGCAATGTGTGGGATCACGGGGTTCGTGTCGCCTGGGTTCTCCGCCACCGCTCTCGCTGCCGCGGCCGACCGCATGGTCGACACGCAACGGCACCGCGGCCCCGATGACCGCGGCGTGTGGCTCGACGAGGCCTGCGGTGTCGCGCTGGGCCACACGCGTCTGGCCATCATCGATCCGACGCCGGACGGGTGTCAGCCCATGGCGTCGCACAGCGGCCGCCACGTCGTTGTCTACAACGGCGAGATCTACAACTTCCGCGAACTGCGCGCCCAACTCGAGGGGGAAGGGCAGCGTGGCTGGCGAGGCCACTCGGACACCGAGGTCCTGGTCGAGGCGTTCGAAACTTGGGGTGTGGCGGACACGCTCGAACGGGTCGATGGCATGTTCGCCCTGGCCATGTGGGACCGCCAGGAGCGCCGCCTGACCCTGGCGCGCGACCGCTTCGGTGAGAAGCCGCTGTTCTACGGCTATTCCCGCGGGACGTTCCTGTTCGGCTCGGAGCTCAAGGCCATCCAGGCCCACCCGGACTTCGAGCCCGTACTCGATCGTGGCGCGATAGCGCTGTACATGCGCTACGGCTACGTGCCCGCGCCCTACTCCATCTTCGCGGGCATCTCGAAGCTGCCGCCGTCCGGCTACGTCGAACTCGGGCTCGACGACCTCGCCGGGGGGCGGATGACCAGCCCGTCCAGCTACTGGTCGCTCGAAGCGGTGGCTGCTGCGGGGGAAGCCGACCCGCACCGGCTCTCCGAGCAGGAGGCGATCGACAGCCTCGACCACCTACTCGAGGACAGCGTCCGCAGCCGCATGGTCGCCGACGTGCCCCTCGGAGCCTTCCTGTCCGGAGGCCTCGACTCCACCGCCATCGTGGCGAAGATGCAGCAGGTCTCGTCCCAGCCGGTGCGGACCTTCACCATCGGCAACCTCCCGGGCGGCTACGACGAGGCACCCCACGCGGCCGCGGTGGCGCGGCACCTCGGCACCGAACACACCGCCCTCGAGATCAAGCCGAGCGACGCCCTGGCGCTGGTGCCACGGCTGCCCGTGGTCTACGACGAGCCGTTCGCCGACTCGTCGCAGATCCCCACGATGCTTGTCTCGGAGATGACGCGAAAGCACGTCACCGTCGCGCTCACGGGCGACGCCGGTGACGAACTGTTCGGCGGGTACGCGCGGTACCTGCTGTACCGGCGGGTGTGGGATCGGCTCGGCTGGGTGCCGTCCGGCGTGCGCCGTGGACTCGCGAGCGGGATCAGGGCGATGCCAGACCGCGGTTGGGACCGCATCGAGGCCGTGCCGGCGGTCACGCGGCGCATCTCGCGACCACGCGAGAAGGCCCGCAAGCTCGCCGACGTACTGCCGCTGGACAGTCCGGAGCAGATGTATCACCACCTGATGTCGCAGTGGCAGGACCCGGCCGCCGTCGTCATCGGCGCAACGGAACCGCCGACGCGGCTGGCGCAGGCCGCCGGGTCGGACGGCCCGATGGACCCGACGCAGCGACTGCTGCTCATCGACGCGCTCAGCTACCTGCCAGACGACATCCTCGCCAAGGTCGACCGGGCGGCGATGGCGTACAGCCTCGAGACACGTCTGCCGTTCCTGGCGCCGTCGATCGTGGAGTTCGCGTGGCGGCTGCCGCTCGACGTCAAGATCCGCGCCGGCGAGGGCAAGTGGATCCTGCGTCAGGTCGTGGATCGCTACGTCCCCCGAGCGCTCATGGAACGACCCAAGATGGGGTTCGGGATCCCGGTCGGCGAGTGGCTGCGAGGGCCGCTGCGCGACTGGGCGGAAGACCTGCTCGACGCCGACCGGCTCGAAGCCGCGGGCTATCTGCGTCCGGAGCCCGTCCGGGAGGTCTGGGCCCAACACCTGGCCGGCATCGACCGAACCTTCCCCGTGTGGACGGTCCTGATGTTCCAGGCCTGGTACGAGCAGTTGCGCACGACCTCGTCGAACGCGGCCATGCTGCCCCACTGAGCTGCGCGAGGCGGCCTCGCGGCATCATCGCGGCAAGCCCGGTACCGTCGTCGCGCTGTCGCAGGGCCGGCGTCGCCGTGTCCGCCATAGCGTCCAGACACTCGTCTGCGCCCTCGGAGCTGCAATGAAGACCCTGATCACTGGTGGCGCCGGGTTCATCGGCTCACATCTCGCGGATCGACTCCTCGAACGTGGGGACAAGGTGATCCTGCTGGACAACCTGTCCACGGGTCGTTACGAGAACATCCAGCACGTCATCGGCCGCTCCGACGCCGAGTTCGTGCTGGGGTCAATCCTCAACGCCGACCTGGTCGACGACCTCGTCTCGCGTTGCGACCGGGTGTTCCACCTCGCCGCCGCCGTCGGGGTGCAACTGATCGTCGAGAAGCCACTCGAATCGCTGCAGACCAACATCCGCGGCTCCGAGATCGTCTTCGAGAAGGCGCACAAGTACACCAAGCCGATCCTGGTCACCTCGACCAGCGAGATCTACGGCAAGAACACCTCGGACAAGCTGCACGAGGACGACGACCGCATCATCGGCTCGCCGCTCAAGAGCCGCTGGTCCTACTCCGAGGCCAAGGCGATCGACGAGATCCTCGCCTACACGTACTGGCGCGCCAAGGGCCTGCCGACCACGATCGTTCGGTTGTTCAACACCGTCGGGCCGCGCCAGACCGGTCGGTACGGCATGGTCATCCCCCGGTTCGTGCAGCAGGCGGTGCGCGAGGAGCCGATCACGGTCTACGGCGACGGTAGGCAGACGCGCTGCTTCTGCCACGTCACCGACGTGGTCGAGGCGCTCATCGCGCTCATCGAGCATCCCGAGTCGCACGGCCGCGTGTTCAACCTCGGCGGCGAGGGCGAGATCTCGATGGCGGAACTCGCCACGCGCATCGTCGACCGGGTCGGGTCGAGCAGCAAGATCCGTTACGTGCCCTACGACGAGGCTTACGAGGAGGGCTTCGAGGACATGGAGCGTCGCGTCCCGGACACCGGCCGGATCCGTGAGCTAATCGGGTTCACCCCCGAGCGCGACCTCGATGCCATCATCGACGACGTGATCGCGTTCCAGAGGCAATGAGCGTCCCGCTCGAGGTGTTCTACGTCGCGGCCCTGGCGGGTGCGGCCGCGCTGTCGTTGCTGCTGACGCCGCTCGCCTTGCGCTTCGCGGTCTCGCGCGGCGTCCTCGACCGTCCGGGCGGTCACAAGTCCCACCAGGTCCCGACCCCCTACCTCGGTGGCATGGCCATGCTGGTGGCCTTCGCGGTCGCCGTTTTGGTGGCCGCTCTGGTCTACCCGCCGCCCTCGGGCCTGGTGGAGCTCGCCATCATCATGGGCGTGGCCATCTTGCTGTCGCTCGTCGGCCTGTTCGACGACCTGCGCGGTCTGGGCATCGTCATCCGGCTCGGCAGCCAGGTCCTGGCCGCCGTCGTCCTGTGGTTCGCCGGTGTCCAGGTCACCCTGACCACGGTGCCCGCCCTGGACCTGGTCATCACCATCGTCTGGGTGGTCGGCGTCACCAACGCGTTGAACCTGCTCGACAACATGGACGGGCTGTCGGCCGGCGTCACCACGATCGCCGCCCTGTGGTTCGGCATCATCGGCGCCGTCAACGGGCAGGTCCTGGTGGCATCGCTGGCGTTCGCGCTGGCCGGCTGCTCGTTGGGCTTCCTGCGGCTCAACCGTCCGCCGGCCCGGATCTACATGGGCGACGCCGGCAGCCTGTTCCTCGGGGTCGTGCTGGCGACGCTCGGTATCAAGCTGCGCTTCGAGTCACCCCCTGCAGTCGCTGCGTTGGTGCCGATACTGATCCTTACCATTCCCGTGCTCGACACTACGTTGGTGAGTCTCGCGCGCGTGCGCCACGGTCTTAGCCCGTTCGCCGGGGGCAAGGACCACATCAGCCACCGGCTGGTCCGGGTCGGGCTTCCGGTTCCCGTCGCCGTCTCGTTGATCTCAGGCGCGGGCTTCGCGCATGGTTGGATGGCGCTGCTGGTGTCGCGAATGGACGCGACGACAGCTTGGTTGGCGGGGGGGCTCGTGGCGACGGCTGACGTGTTCCTCTTCTTGCTGTTGTATCGGGTTCCGGTGTACGACAACAGCCGAGGACGCGATTTCGTCCTGCAAAGCCGTGTGCCGGACTTTGCATCCCACGAACAGACCGAAGAGGCCCTGAAGTGAGAGTCCTGATCACCGGCGGCGCCGGTTTCGTCGGATCGCACCTGGTCCGCGACCGGCTCGAACTCGGCGACAACGTCGTCGTGCTCGACGACCTGTCGACCGGATTCGCCGACAACGTCCCCGACGACGCTGAGTTCATCGAGGGCAGCGTCGTCGACCTCGACGTGGTCCGCAAGGCTGTCGCGAACGCCGACCTGGTCCTGCACCTCGCCGCCAGCCGCGCCGTCCTGCGCAGCGTGCACGACCCGATCCAGACCGACCGGGCCAACACCCTTGGCACCCTCAACGTCCTGACCGCAGCGCGGGATGCCGACGTGGGCAAGGTCGTGCTGGCCTCCTCCTCCTCGGTCTACGGCGGCGTGGCGCCGGTCCCAACACCCGAGGTCGCGCCGCTCACGCCGAAGAGCCCATACGCAGTCTCGAAGCTGGCGATGGAGCACTACGCCCGGGTCTATTTCGAGCTCTACGGCCTCGAGACCGTGGCGTTGCGCTACTTCAACATCTTCGGTCCGCGGCAACGGCCCGACAGCGCGTACGCGGCGGTGATACCTATCTTCACCGAGGCGATCGCTGCTGGTCGCTCGATCCAGATCCACGGCGACGGGGAACAGTCGCGCGACTTCACCTTTATCGGCGACATCGTGGCAGCCAACCGCATCGTTGCGGCTGCGGCGGGCGCGATCGTGGGTGGCAAGGTCTACAACGTCGCCGGTGGGCGACCGGTGACGCTCAACGAACTGGTCACCGGCCTCGAGTCGATCCTCGGCGTCGAAGCGCAGCGCGAGTTCACTGAACCGCGTGCGGGAGACATCCGCCTCAGCTTCGCCGATACCCGTGCCGCGGCGGTCGAACTCGGCTGGCGCGCCCAGATCCCCTTCGAGGACGGCTTGGCTCGCACGGTCGAGTGGTTCCGGGGTTGGCAGCCGCCCGCCGGCGGCTGAACCACGACAACCCGAGCAGGGGCCGGACATGGACGACATGAACCTGACCGAACAGACGGCGGCGCACTTCGCCGTCGAGTTCACCTCGATCGCGGACGATGACCGCGACCTCGGCCCGCTCGAGATGCACGCCTATCTGTTCGCGCAACGGACCGGCATCGACCCCGGGCTGTGGGCGGAGGCGGCGGCCAACCCGCAACCGACCGTCCCGGGTACGACCCCAGACCTGTCCTGGCTGCACGGCAAACGGGTCCTTGACGCGGGCTGCGGCCCGGGGCGGTTCACGGTCGTGGCGGCCCAGGTGGCGCAGAGCGTGGTGGCGCTCGACATCGGTGACCACCTCGAACGGGCCCGGACCCGATGCGAGCGGTACGCCCTCGACAACGTCGAGTTCGTACGCGGCTCCGTTCTGGACCCGCCGCTTGAGGAAGCCTCGTTCGACTTCGTCTTCTCCATCGGTGTGCTCCACCACACGCCCGACCCTCGGGGTGGGGTCCACGCGCTGAGCCGGCTGCTCAAGCCGGGCGGCACGCTGGCGGTCGCTGTCTACCCGCCGGCTTACTGGCCCCCCGGGATCCGCGGCGTCGTCGCACGCGCTATCCACCGTCGTGTGTCACGGATGTCGCCGGAGGCGTCGCTGCGGCTCTGCCGTCGCTACCTGTATCCCCTCGGTCGCCTACAGATGCGGCTGGCACGGCGACGCTGGACCAAGCTGCTCGGAGCTCCGCTCTTCCTGGTCAACGTGCCCCGGCACGACCCGCCCGAGGTCATGCTGGGCACCATCCACGACTACTACGGGCCGCCGATCATCACCACGCATACCTTCGAGGAACTCGAAGGCTGGCTGGCCGAGGCCGGTCTGGACGTGGAGCGCCTCCCAGTTCCCACCAGTGCGCGCGGTAAGCGACCCGCTGAAGCTGTTGGCGGTGAGTGAGTCGGCACCGGGGAGTGCAATCCACGGCACCGAAGAGCTGGTTTAGTGGCCGACATGCGCAGGAGTCGATCGCGCGTATTGCGTGTCATCGCTCGAATGAACGTGGGGGGACCAGCCCAGCAGATCGTCGGCCTCCTGCGGGACCTCGACCCGGCTCGCTTCGATCACTACCTCGCTGTCGGCGACGTCGATGATGGCGAGGAGGACTATCTGCGCTTACGGGCCGCGGAGCTTTTCGGGGACGCGCGCATTCTCGCCGTGCCGTCGCTCGGTCGCTCGGTCGCTCCGCTGGACGACCTTCGTGCCTATCGACACCTGCGACGGCTCATTCGGGAGTTGCGACCGGACGTCGTGCACACACACACGGCCAAGGCCGGCCTGGTCGGTCGACTCGCGGCGTTGCACGAACGTGTTCCGGTTGTCGTGCACACCTTCCACGGGCATGTGCTCAGTGGCTACTTCAACCGTCCTACCACCGTTGCGATCAAGCGACTCGAGGCGCGGCTCGCCCGACGATCCGACGCCCTGCTCTCAGTCGGCTCCCGCGTCCGTGACGAGCTGCTGGCCAGCGGAATCGGCACACTCGCCCAGTACACGGTCGTCCCGCCTGGGGTGGCCCAGCCCCAACTGCACCAACGCGCTGATGCGCGCCGTTCCCTGGGGTTACCGGAGGACGGGGATGTCGTCGGCTTCGTCGGACGGCTCGCTGGCGTCAAACGGCCGGACCGCTTCCTAGATGCCGCGCGGCGTATCGCTTCCATCAGGCCCGACACCGTTTTCGTGGTCGCAGGCGGGGCGGAACCCGAGGATGTGTCGCGGTTGCAGGCTGCCGCCGCGGGGCTCGACGTTCGGTTTCTCGGTTGGGTTGCAGACGTCGGACAGGTCTACGCGGCAGCGGATCTGCTGTTGCTCACATCGGACAACGAAGGCATGCCCGTATCGCTGATCGAGGCCGGCATGTGTGGGACGCCCACGGTGGCCACCGATGTCGGCAGTGTCGCCGAGGTTCTACTCGATGGACGAACCGGCCGCGTCGTCGCCACAGACGCGGCAGCCATCGCCGAAGCGGCGCTGGAGTTGTTGGCGGACCCGTCACGGCGAGCACGACTCGGTGAGGCCGCTGCGACGTACACGCGCGAGGAGTTCGGCATGTCTCGCCTGGTCCGAACGACCGAAGACACGTATCTACGGTTGCTCAAGCGGTCTTGAATAGCATCCTGCGCGTGTCGCGCACCGCCATCGAATGTCGCCCAGGAGATGTCGTTGTCGCGTCGTAGCCTGTTCACGTCCGAGTCGGTCACCGAGGGTCATCCGGACAAGGTGGCGGATCAGATCTCGGATGCGATCCTGGACTCGATCCTGACCGATGATCCGCATGCGCGGGTGGCGTGCGAGACGTTGGTCACGACCGGGCAGGTGATGGTCGCGGGTGAGATCTCGACGGCGACGTATGCCGACATCCCGCGGGTGGTTCGCGACACGATCCTGGCGATCGGCTACGACTCGCATGACGTGGGTTTCGACGGCAACACTTGTGGGGTGTCGGTCGCGATCGATGAGCAGTCGCCTGACATCGCCCAGGGGGTGGATACCGCGTACGAGTCGCGGCGGGGCGCCGACGCGGATCCGTATTCGTTGCAGGGTGCGGGCGATCAGGGGATGATGTTCGGGTATGCGTCGGACGAGACGCCGTCGTTGATGCCGATGCCGATCCATCTGGCGCATCGGATGGCGCAGCGGTTGGCGGCGGTGCGCAAGTCGGGTGAGATCGCCTATCTGCGTCCGGACGGCAAGACCCAGGTCACGGTCGACTACGAGGACGGGGTGCCCAAGGCGGTCACGGCGGTGGTGGTTTCGACCCAGCACCGGGCCGAGATCGATCTGGAGACGTTGTTGCGTCCCGACGTCGAAGAGCACGTGATCCGGCCGTTGCTGCCCGATGACATCGACACGTCGGATCTGAAGATCTTCGTGAACCCGACCGGGAAGTTCGAGTTGGGTGGTCCGGTCGCGGATGCGGGGTTGACGGGGCGCAAGATCATCGTGGACACCTATGGCGGGATGGCCCGTCACGGGGGTGGGGCGTTTTCGGGCAAGGACCCGTCGAAGGTGGACCGCTCGGCTGCGTATGCGGTGCGGTGGGTGGCCAAGAACATCGTGGCCGCGGGGTTGGCCAGGCGGGCCGAGTTGCAGGTCGCCTATGCGATCGGGGTGGCGTCGCCGGTGTCGCTCAACCTCGAGACGTTCGGGACCGAGACGGTGGACCCCGACGCGATCCTGCGTGCGGTGCGTGAGGTGTTCGATCTGCGTCCGGGCGCGATCATCGATGCGTTGGACCTGCGTCGGCCGGGTTACAAGGAGACGGCCGCGTACGGCCACTTCGGTCGGGAGGGCGAGCGGTTCACCTGGGAGCGCACCGACCGCGCCGACGCCCTACGCGACGCCGCCCAATGAGCACCCCGCGTGCCGGCTCCGCCGCCCGCAACGGACTCAGTAACTGAGAGTCTGTGCCAGGAGCCCGGCCACTTCGGTGGCCGGGCTTCCGGTTTGTGCGTGAACGTTGGGTTTGGGGTCAGGGGTTGCCAACAGCCTGAACTGTGCTGCCTGCCCTGTTGTCCTCGACTGCCCCTACGGTTTTCACCGTTTGGACAAGAGAGGGCATGCCGATGGAGTTGGTTCGGCTGCGCGGCGAACCGCCGCTGGACGATGCGCTGGTCGTGATCCGCGCCGGTGTGCTCGAGGACCGCTCGGACGACGATCTCGTCGACAAGGCCCAGGAGAACTACGACGACTACGGCTCTTGGGGGCTGTCGGCGTTGGTCGTCGAGCCCGAGGATGTCGTTCGAGTCTGGGAGCGCGACCCCGCGAGTGTCCCGCTACCACCGCGTGAGCCTCTCGACAGTCGGGCGGGTACGTCGAGCCGGGTTTGCACTCCTGGACACGGGCGAATCGCCTCATCACGACATTGTTCTTCCAGATCTGAACGCCGAGACGTTCCAACGGCTGCGCGAGGCGTTCGACCCGGCCCAGCGCCGGCCGCCCGAGCGGTTGCCGCGCTGACCGCCACGCCGCACACTGGACAGAGATGAGAGGCTGAGCCGTGGACACACCCGACGTCATGATCGATTTCATGCGCGCGGATCTGTCGGGGCACATCAGTGTGCAGGCGGACAAGCTTCCCGAGGGCACGCGCGTTCAGAGCTACGTCACGGTTGGAGATGTCGACGCCGAGCCAGCGGTCGCGCATGTCCTCGAAGTCCGGGACGGTCGTGCCACATTGCGGATTCTGGCGGGCACGGTGGAAGACAATCGCGATCTGCTCTCCCACGGACCGCTGAGCAATTCGGCCTGACCCGGCTCGGGGTCCACATCCGTCCACGCTCGAGCCTGTGGATCGTTGGCCCCTCTGCGCCCACGCGGGCCTTCGAGGTGCGGCGCCTCGAGGGGCTTCCGCGCCCCAACGGTCGCCCCTACTCCCCAGCCGCCGCGTGGGCCCTGCTCGTGCTCCTTTCCGGTGAGCGCCCGAAGGGGCTTGCCGCACCGCGTCTGTCACAGCTTCGGCGCCAGCTGCGTGAGGCCGACCCGGTAGAGCTGGTGGGCAGGCTCAGGCACCGGGCCCGCCGCCAACTCGCCTTTGTCCACCCCTCCCAGCTTGAGCCGCTGTCGGCCGACCGTCGCGTCGTGCAAAGCGGGTGGCGCGTGGCCGAGCAGGTCGGCGCTTCGCTGCTCGAGGCCGATGACGTGCCTGCCGAGTTCTACGTCGCTCAGCGCGATCTCTCGGCGCTGCGGGAGCAATACCTGATCGTCGATGCGAGCGAGGTCGCCAACGCTGTGCTGCGCATCGTCGATGACCATGTCGCCGTCCCACAGGCCGACGGTGTGGCCGCCCCGCCCGTCGTTGCGCTCGACCTGCTCGAGGCCGGCGACCCCCGCGCCATCGAGGCCGCCCGGCAGCTGTTCGCCCGTCTCGTGCAGGCTCACCGTGGCCGATGAACCGCTACGCGCCGACGCGCGCACGATCGGCCAGGTGCCCCGCCTGGCAACGGTGATGATGCACGCCGCGTCATCGGTTGCGGATTACCTGCGGGTGGGTCGTCGGATGACCGGCCAGGGCGTTCGCCCGCTGGCGCAGGTGCTCTTCGAGCGCGGTTCGCAGCGCTGCCGGGCTGCTGTAGCGCGGTGGGTCGTTGGTCACGAGGGCGCCACGGTGAGGTCGAGCAGTGCCATGCCGCAATCATCGTCGCCCGCGAGTGCGGCATGCAGTCGCCGTCGGGTCACCAGCCCTCGTTCCAGTGCCTGCTCCGCTGCCGGCCTGGCAAGTTCCTCCCCGGAGAACGTGAGGACGTCGGTGATCGTTCGCTCCACCGTGGTCACGGGCACGCCTGCGCGTTCGGTTCGCTCA
>JAGXST010000127.1 GCA_018335555.1 Actinomycetota bacterium
TCGCGGCTGGTGGCGATCAGCCGATACCCGCGACGGCGAGGCTCGCTGGTGACCACCCGGGAGGGCGGCACGAGCACGTACCCGCCGGTGCCGCGGAAGTCGACGTGCGCGTGCGGCTCGGCCCACGAGCGCTGCGACCCTCCGGGCTGTGCCGGGTAGTACAGGTGCAGCCCTTGCGAGGGGGTCCGCACGACGGCTGCCCACCCCTCGACCAGCCCGGCGGTGCGGGCACGCTCCAGCGCGACGAACCCCGACCCGGCCGGGCGGCGGTCGACATCGACGACCTCGACCTGCATCCCGGTCGGCAGGCCGATGTTGGCGTCCGGCCACCGCCGCCACCATGCGGCCAGCTGACCGTGATCGGTGGTGGCGTCGAGCAGCCCGTGCGGTGTCAGCGGCCGCTTGCCATCCGGGACGCAGGGGAACACCGCCAGACCGGCGTCCGCGTAGACCAGCGCCGCCTCGGCCGGCGGCAGTCCACCTGCGGCGGCCAGCCGACCGGCCACCTGCAGGTCAGCGGCCCCCGTACGGGAGGTGAGACGCGGGTCCACGGCAGCTCCTTGTCGAAGCCCACCGTCCGACCCGCTCGTGACAACGCCGTTGCAGACGTCGTGACAATGCCGTCACCGCCAGAGATTTCTTGCTGGAAGGTCGTGACAACGCCTGTGTCACGAGCGGCACGTCGTGACAAGGGTCGTGACATCGACGCCGGACGCGGTGTCAGCCGGCCCCGGGGTGGCTGCCGGCCAGCGCCGCGAAGGCGCGCTCGGTGTCGGCCATCGGTGCGGCCGGTAGGTTGAGGGTGGCGTCGGCGTCGTCGGCGTAGCGGCGTCGCAGCCGCGTCCACAGATGCGTGATGCGGTCCGGGCGGCCACGGGCGTGTTCGATCTGTGCCCACACCACGTAGAGCGGCTCGCACGGGTCGCACAGCTTGAGCCCTTGCTGCACGGCCTGTTCGGCTTCATCGAGCCGTCCGGCTGCGAGCAGGCTGGGGGCGGCCTCGAGCGCGGCGTCCTGGAGTCGGGCGACCGCACGGTGCTCGAGGTCGGCAGCCCACGAGACCGCCAGATCCTGGAACGGCGCACCGCGCACGAGCGTGAGCGCGGCCAGCAAGCTCGTGAGCCGCTCGTCACCGTCGAGGCGCCGTGCGGCCTGCAGGTGGCCGAAGGCGCGGTCGAGGTCGGTGGACACCTCCCGCGACAGCTCCAGCGTGTGGTCGCCTGGGCCACGTCGGGGCACCAGCGGCTCACCGTCGGGCGTGGTGCCGACGGCGCTGCGCAGCCGTGTCAGCGCGGCGCGCACCCGCTGGCCCGAGCCGGCGGCCTGGCCGGCCCAGATGGCGTCTTCGAGCTGACCGGTGGTCGTGTCGGGGTGGGTGGCGAGGTAGGCCAGGATCTGAAGCAGCATGGGGGAGAGGTCAAGCGGCTCGTCGCCGAGGGTGACCGCGACCGGTCCGAGCACCGCGACCTCGCACCAGCCTCGCCCCTCGACGGCCGGGACGTCAGGCGCGGCCACCTCACCGTCCGCGTGCCCCTCGCACGCCACGAGCGCGCAGCCGTCCAGTCCGGCGAGCTCGTCGGTCACGAGGTCGGGGTCGAAGTCGGGGCTGTCGAGCACCAGCTCGGGGACGCCGGGCTGGTGCAGCACCCGGCGGTGTCCGTTCAGCTGCAGCCGCCACCGGGCCGCGTCCGCCGTCGGCTCGTGGTCGGTGATGATGCCGACCAGGTCCACGTGGTCGGGCAGTCGGGGGACGGAGGCCGGTGTGTGGCAGACGATCAGGCGTGGCAGCCGGTCCTCGGCGATGATGCCTTGCGCGACCTCCTCGGCGGCGGCCGCAACCTCGACGTCGGGGTCATCGCTCCGCCGGAGCTGATCGACTAGGGGTGTGCTCGCGGCCTCGCCGGCGACGCTGACCTGCACCGGCCCGGCGGTGCGCGAGGTGGCGACCTCGAGCGCGAACGCACGGAGCTGACGGCCGACCGCCGCGGCGTCGTCGCCGGCGACGGTCAGCAGCCGCATCGCGGCCACGTTGCCGAGCACCGTCGCCGTTGCGTGGCGGCCGAGCGTGACCAGCAGGGGCAGGCCGATCGACCGTCGCGGGCCACGGGCGCCAAGGGTCGCGGTCCACCGCGGCCGGCCGTCGGCGTCGGGGTCGTCGTTCGCCCACGGTGCCGACGGCGGAGTAGGGAGCTGTTCGTCGCGGCCGAAGGTCAGGGTCACCGACCCGTCATCGTTCGCGGCGACCAGCACCGGTTCGACGTCGTCGGGGATCGAACAGAACAGGTCGGCGAGCTCATCGAGCACCTCTCCCGGCGCGGCCGCAGCGTCGAGACGCGCCGTCTGCGCGATCTGTTCGTCGGTGAGCGGTGGTAGCCGAACCCTCACCGGACGTTGCTGCAGCGCGATCCGCCGGCGACGACGCAGCAGTGTCAGCACGCCGCCCGCGAGCAGCATCGTGGCCGCGCTGCCGGCGGCCAGCCCGACCGGTGTGCCCCAACCGGTGCGTTCCAGCTCGACCTCGTCGGTGTCGCTGCCGTGACCCGCGCTGGCATCGCTCTCGTTGTTCTCGTCGGTTGCGGTCGAGGTGGTCGTGTCGTCGGCCTCGGCGGTGAAGGCGTCGCTGTCGTCGGCCGCCGCGGTGGGACCGCTGCCGTTGGCCGACGGGACCCCCGGTCGAGGGCCGGCCCGGTCAGGTTGTCGCGGCTCAGGGCGCTCTGCCGAGGCCTCGGGCGCAGCGTCATCCGGTGGACCTTCACGGGCGTCCGGTTCGGCGGGCGCGGCAGCGGAGACCTCGACCGCAGGGATGATCAGGCTCTGGCCGGGGTAGATCAGGTCCGGGTCGTAGGGTGGGAGCAGCCGGTCCTCGTTCGCGGCGATCAGCTCGCGCCAGTAGGACGCCACCTCGCTTTCCGACGGGGGCTCGCCGCGGGCGTCTTCGAGGATCGTCTCGGCGATCGACCAGAAGTGCTCACCGTCCTCGACCGTCCACGACTCGCCGCCCACCGGCTCGTCGGGCTCGTCAGCCGTCTGCTGCTTCACGCGGTCGAGGTCCTCGTCGGCCTCGAGCGCGACGGGTGTGGGCTGCTCGGCCGACGGTACGAGCAGGTGCCACCCGGCCTCCACGAACGCCTCCGAGCCGTCCAGCACCCGGCCACCCGCGTCGCGGCCGGCGTTGAGCGTGCGGATCTGCGGACCGGCGTCGGCATCGCCCACGGCCGTCTGGGCGAAACCCGCCCACGAGTCGCCCTCGGCCACCGTGACCAGCCGCGTCCCCTCGGGAACGTCCGGCCCGACCGCGAGGAGGTCTCCCGTGTCGGTGGGGTCGTAGGACGCGGCCGCGACGTGAACCTCGGTCGTGGCCGGGGCCGGCACCGACGCCATGCTGACCGTCGACAGCTGGGTCGCCAGCGCCACGATGGTCGACGCCAGCCATCGCACCGGCGCAGCCCGAACCGGGGAGGGACGGTTCCGGACGGTGGCGAGCACGTCGAGAGTGAGCGCCACGATCAGGTAGCCCCACACCAGCCAGCCGGCCACGGCAACCACCTGCAGCCAGGTCGAGGTCGCGACCGCGCCGGTCGCCAACGACTCGGCGACCAGACCCCAATCGACCGGCCAGCCGGGAAGCGGGTTTCCCGCCGTCGCGTACAGGACCGTCGGCACCGCCGCCAATCCGGCCACGATGCCGGCCAGCTTGGCTCCGGCACGCAGACGTCTCATCGCACGGCCTCTTCTCAGCGGGACACGACCGACTGCAGCTCACCGACCGGCAGCTCGAACGTCTCGGTCGTGGCGTCGGACGGCAGGCCGCCGGCACCGGAGATCGGACCGCCCGACACCCACTGCACCTGCCAGTGCAGCGTGCCGGTGACGGTGAACGCCTCACCGGGCTGGCCAGCGGAGGTCCGCTGGTAGACGTGCACACAGTCCGAGCCGCCCTCCTGGTCGTGGTAGGCGCGCCCGAAGTCGTACGCGACGCCACCATCCGGACAGGAGACCACCGGACCGCCGTCGCCCGGATCGACCTCCAACGCCGCCGGGGCGGCGGTCACCTCGACCCACAGCGGGCCGTCCTCGGCGCGTGCGGTGATCGGCGCGGCGGTCTCGGTCCACCACCAGGTCTCGGCTTGCACGACGCCGAGCACCTGCCCGTCGGGGGCGGAGTCGTAGAGGTGGCGCAGCTGCGGCCCAGGCAGGTCCAGCGACCCGGTGGCCTCCAGCAGCAGATCAGCCTGCATCGCTTCCCAATCCGGCTCGGGTTCCTCGGCCTCTGGCGGGCCGTCACAGTTGCCGCACAGCCAGGTGTCGCCCGAGGTCCCATCGTCGCACTCGTAGTAGTAGCGCCACCACACCTCGCCGTTGGGACGGATCTCCATCTCGTGGAATGGGCTGGGCTCCCACGTGCAGCTCGGACCGCCACCACCCCCTCCACCTCCGTCTCCGATCGGCGTGACTGGCGGCGGATCACCACCGCCGCTGTCGTCATCGCCAGGGCAGTAGACGCCGACGGTCACCTCGCTCGGCGGCGGCGGGTTCGGGTTCGGTTGGGTGATCTCGACGCAGTCGTCGGATTGCGCCATCGCAGGCGTGGCGTAAAGGAGTGCCGCGACCAGCGCGGCCGTCAGGACCAGGATCCGTGTCACAGGCATCGATGTCCCTCCGGGGCATCGAAGGTTCCCTCCAAGATCGTCTGGTCACCCTCGCTCTCGTCGTACATGGCGACGAGCCACTCTCCGTTCTCGAGCTGCCAACGTCCTCGGGTCAGCAGCCGGTCTTCGTTCGGGACAACCTCACCGTTGCTGATCGTGGTTGCATCGGGGTCGCGGCTGCCGTCGATACACCACTCGCCAACGACTTCGGTGCGGGTCGCGGAGAGCAGCTCAAGGCCGTAGACGATGTCGCCCCGCACCCGGCCTGCGGGTACTTCTGGCTCGATTGCCTCGATCTCTTTCCAGCGCTCTTCGGTTACCAGCGGCTTGAGCGCTGCCCGTTCCTCGATGGCGAACCCTGAGTCGATCCAGCGTCGTCCGGCTTCGTCGTGGGCCTCCCAGTTGGCTTGTACGGCCTGTTCGATCGAGGGTGGGACGCAGTCGTCGGGACGACCGTCGTCCTCGAGGCCGGGCAGCTCGTCGATCAGCCAGCCATCGTCGACGTAGGCGTAGGTCACCTCGATCCGCAGGTAGCGGGCATCCGACTGCGCTGGTGCGCCCTCTGTGGCCTCGCCGGTGGACAGCTCGACCGGTTCGGTCTCCTGGAGCACGCAGAGCTCGCCGGTCGCCTGCTGGCCGGCGTCACGCAGCTCGAGAACCTCGGCGTCGACGACCTCGCCGGACGGGCCGGTCCCGGTCTCGGCCATCGTGGTCAGCCGGTCGGTGAGGAACTGCGCGGCCGGGGAGCCCTCCGTCACGATCCCGTATCCGGCGCCTTCGACGTCGATGTCGTCCGGGTCGATCGGCGCGAGCTGGATGATGGCGTGCTGCAACGCCACGTACCGCCCGACCGCGGTCTCCTCGTCGAGGCCCGACGGTGCCTCGTCACCGTTGGCGGTCTCCTCGTTCGCGGATGAGGATGGGGGCGGTGTCTGTTCGCCACCGTCGTCGTTCGAGGTGCAGGCACTGGCCACCAACAGGGCGGCGCACAGCGCGGCGACGGGCAAGGGGCGAGGCGTGGTCATGGCGGGCCGACTCCTTGCAGAACCGTGGCGGTGGCGGTCGAGCTGACCGTCCGGGTCGGAACCCCGAGCAGCCTCAGCAGCGGCAGGTCGATCGTGGTCTGCACGGTCACCTCGATGCGGCTGCCATCGGGCGAGATGACCACTGCGGTGGGGGTCATCTGACGGGCAGCGACCACGGCACGTGCCTCGTCGTCGGCCAACGCCGGGTTGAGCGTGCGGCTGGCCGGATCGACCCCGAGCGCGCCCGCACGGGCCGCGGCGCGGGCAGTGTCGCCGGTCTCCGACACCGCAGACAGGACCCGGGCACCGTCGGCGGCCAGTGCGACCAGCAGCAGCGTCACGGTGGCGAGACCGAGCATCCACACGGTCGCGAACCCGGCCTCACCATGACCGCGCTCAGGGCTACCCATCAGCCGCCCCCTTCGACGATGAACCGGTCCACCGTCGCGATGCCGGTCGCGTCGAACGTGCGTCCGCCGACGCCGAGCCCACGCATCGGGTCGGTGCGAAGCTGGCAGGAGACCGTGACCTCGACCACCTGTCCCTGCTGGCTGGTCTGCACGCCGAGCTGGTCGCACACCCCATCGAGCCGGTCGACCGCCAGCTGCTGGGCACGAACGGCACGCAGCGACGGGTCGCGGGAGGCCGCAGCCGACCGGGCGGCGTCGGAGGCGGCAAGCTCCACCTCGCCGGGGGTGTGGCCGGCGGTGCCCGCCCACAGCACCAGCCAGATCAGCGTCGCGACCAGCGGGACGTAGAGCACGACCTCGACCAGCACCGACCCGTCCTCGTGGCGGGTCATGGCAGCCACCCTTCGTGCGTTGCGGTCGCCGTGTGGCGGATGGTGCGCGGCAGGCCGGGTGCGACCGAGGGGGCGTCGGCATGCACGGTGAGGGTGATCGTGCCGGCGAGATCATCGACTCGGGTGTCGATGGTCACGGCGGTCGCGGTCGAGTGGTCAGCCAGCACCTGCCGGGCGCGCGTCTCGCCATCGACCGTCGGCGAGCTGCCGTACAGGGTGGCCTCCTTGAGCCCCTCCGCGGTCGCGGTGATCACCGCCTGACGGGTGGTCAGGAACAGACCCAGGTGCAGCACCAGCGCCAGCAGCAACGCCAGCAGCGGCATGAGCAGCACGAGCTGGACGACCTGGGACGCCCCGTCCTCGGCGGCGAGCCGACCCCGCAGGCCACCGCCGGACGCCGCTGCCGGCGCAGCGTGAGGTTGGCGGGGCCGTCGCATCAGGTCAGCCGCCAGAGGACGGCAGGTTGCTCGCTTCGTTCTCGGCCCAGGGCTGGATGATGCCGAGCACAACGATCACGATCAGCGCGATCCCGCCGGCCAGCAGCAGCCCGGACACGACCTCGGACACGCCGTCCTCCTCGTCACGCAGGCGCACGCCGGCCGCGGTCGCCCACCGGACGGTCGAGGACATCGGTGCGGCCAGCAGCGTGGCCAACGCGGCGGTCAGCGCGACCAGGGTCAGTGATGGTTGTTCGCCGGGGTGTCGGTGCATCGGTCTTCTCCTTGTCGGTGTGCAGGTACGTATCGGCTGCCTCGCTCACGTCGGGTCAGAAGTCGATGAAGGTCGCCAGGGCGGGGAAGACGATGAACGCCACCACCGTGAGCCCGAGGCCGACCAGCGGCAGTGCCATGCGCTGCTCGGCCCGGTTGGCGGCGGCCAGCTGGGCGGCCAGCTCCTCCTCGCGCAGGCTGGCGGCACGGGTGGTCAGCGCTCGGGCAGGTGATGAGCCTTGGCGGGCCGCGATGCGCAGCTCCGCGCCGAGCGCGCGCAGCTCGACCATCCCGAGCTCGACCCCAAGCTCGTCGAAGGTCTGCCACAGAGCGGCGCCGGACGCGGCGGCGCGGTCCATCGCCCGTCGCAACGCCGCGAACGTCCATCCCGACCCCGCGGCGGCCGCGTCGCGCAGCGCCTGCTCCTCGGCGGTGCCGGCCCGGATCATGGTCGCGGCGAGCTGGAGGTAGGCCGCCAGCGCGAGGGACATCTCGCGACGTCGCTTGCCGGCCTGATCGTGCAGCTCGTGGACCGCCAGCCACCACCCGGCCGCGCCACCGACCGCGCCGACCGCTGGTGCGGCCAGCCACGAGGTGCCGAGCGCGGCGAGGCCGGCCGGCCAGAACGCCATCGGCACGAGCGCGCCGCCCGCCGCCCAGGCCAGCCGGCGGATCAGCAGCTGTTCGATGGTGACGCCGGTGATAGTCAGCGCGGCGTCGAGCTGGTCGTTGGTCGGGACCAGGCGACGTTGCCACCGTGCCGCACGACCCTCGGCCGCCCTCCGGTCCTGGCTCGGTTCGAGCGCAGCCCGGACCCGGTCGGCCAGCGGGGCCGGCTGGGGTGCCAACCCGACCACGGCGGCAACGACCGCGGTGGCGGCCAGCACGCCGGCGAGTAGCCCAAGGCCGATCATCCGCCCGCCCCTTGTCGGTGGGCGAAGAACTGCTGCGGCCGATCGACGCCCGCCATGCGCTCCAGCATCCACACGCACAGCCCCGCGACGGCGAGGATGCCTGCCAGCACGGCCTGGCCCAGCGCGGTGGTGTAGATCGCCATCAGCTGCGGGTTCGCGGCCGTGAAGTAGGCGGCCAGCGCGGCGAAGATCCCAACGATCATCCACCGTTGGGTCCGCACCGAGGCGAGGCGGGCGTCGATGTCGCGTCGCTGGCGGACGTCCTGCTCGGCCCACTCCAGCAGCCCGTCGAGCGCGTCGGCGACCCCGACGTTCTGCCGCCGTAGCGCGTTGACGAGCACCGTGACCGCAGCGTCTGCGATGTGGTTGTCGACCTCGGCCGCGAACCCTCGCAGCGCCCGGATCGGTCCGAGCCGCTCCACCCGGTTGGCCAGCCGCGCCGACGCGGGTGCGAGCGGTGAATGGTCCGGCTGGAGGGTCGCAACCTCGATCATGGCCTGTTCGAGGCCGGAGCCGGCGGCCAGCACCGTGCGCAGCTGTAGCAGCCACAGATGCACCGCCTCCAGCATCTGCTGCTCGGCGGTACGTTGCCGGGCGCCTGCGACCATGGTCGGAGTGAGCCACAGCGCCACCCCGACGGCGACGCCGACCACCACCATCCGCGTCGCCGCCACCGCTATCAGCGCCACGGCGACTGCGATCAGTCCACGCCGATGCGTGGCCACCGTCTCACGCAGCCGCCGACGCGCGACCGGGACGGCGTCTGACGTCGACGGGGTGAACGCCGCGGTCAGGGTCAGCAGCGTCACCGCCGCCAGGAGCCCCGCCACCAGGCCGGACAGCTGGGGGCTCATCGGACGACCTGCCCGTTGGTCGCCGGTGAGCCGGTGTAGCCGAACGGGTGCAGCCGCTCGCCGAGGTGGTGCGGCAGCCCGCGCAGCACCGCGCGACCATCCGGCCCGGGCACGAAGATGTCGTGGAACGCCACCCGGCCCTCGGCCATCGACACCTCGGCCACCTCGGCGACGTACCGCCGTCCGCTGGTCGGCTCTCGGGCCTGGTAGACGACCAGGTCGACCGCGTCGGTGAGCAGCTCCATCGCGGCCTGCTCACCCAGCGTGCCGTGCAAGGTCATCAGCGACCGCAACCGGCCGATCGCCTTGTGCGAGCTGGAGGCGTGGACGGTGCACATCGACCCGCCCGCGGAGCCGAGCATCGCGTCGACCATCTGGCCGGCCTCGACCGAGCGGACCTCGCCGACCACCACCCGGTCGGGGTTGAGACGCTTGGCCAGATGCAGACAGTCCGACAGGTCGAACCGCCCTGCCCCCTCGGAGTTCGCCTCGCGGGTCTCCAGCGCCACCACATCCGGGTGCAACCGGGCGCCGTGGGCGTCGACCAGCTCGTCCAGGCGCAGCTCGCGGGCGTCCTCGGCCGTCACGATGCGTTCGCCGCCAGCCACCTCGTTCAGCATCGCGCGCATCAACGTGGTCTTGCCGACGCCTTGCCCGCCGGCCACCACGATGTTCAACCGTGCCCGCACCGCCGCGCTCAGGAACCGGGCAAGCTCCTCCGACAGCGACCCGACGGCGACGAACTGACCCAGCCGATCCAGCGTCCACGACGGGCGACGGATCGTGATCGTTGGCCGCGGGGTCACCTCCATCACCGCCGACAGACGATGCCCGGACGCCAGCCGCAGATCCAGGGTCGGATGCGCACGATCCCACGACCGGGCCGTCGCGCCACGCGCGGCCACCCGTTGGAACCGTTCGATCAGCTGCTCGTCCGAGTCCGCGACCGGCGGCATCGCCTCCTTGACCCCATCCGCGGTGACGACGAACACGGTGTCGTGACCGACGACGTGGATGTCGTTGACCTCAACGTCGTCGAGCAGCGGCTGCAACCGGCCCAGACCGGCCAGCTCCGCCAGCAGCGCCTGGCGTGCCGCCGCCAGCACCGGCTCGCCCGGATCGAGGGCGGTCAGCTCGCCCGCAAGGCTCTGACGGCGGAAGTCCTTGACCGTCTCGGCAACCCACACCGCGAGCTGCTCGCTCAGGTCCGTGCCGCGAAGATCGGTCTCATCCACCGCATCCGACAGCCGCCGCTCCAACGTCGGCAACGCCCAGGTCACGACCTGCCGCACCGCGGGCGTCGACCACTCGGCCAGCAGACGTCTCACACCCCGACCTCCTGCCGCTCCGGCGGACTGATGCGTTGCAGCAGTTGGCGGGCCTGGCGCACCAGCGGCAACCGCTGCACCAGCCACGGGGCCGGAGCGCCGATACCGCGCAGCGCCAGCGCCCCCCGCCGGTCGTGTTGGATCGTGTCGAGACAGTCCCAGCCGAGCGTTCGCGTGATCTCCCGTGCCGGATAGGGGCCGGATGTTGCGGGGCGGTCAGCGAGCAGCAGCTCGACCGTGCAGGTGCGCTCCAGCAGCGGCCGCCACGACACGCCTGCGGTGACCTGCTCGATGGTGGGCTCCAGCAGCAACCACAACCGGCCCACCTCGCGAACCAGCGCAAGCGTCGCATCGTCCGGACGCAGCCTGCCAAGATCCACCACCACCGAGACATCCGTCACAGCGAGCCGGTCGGCCACGTAACGGGCGACCGGGGTGCGATGGGCCGCCACCGCCGACGCATCCGCCGCCAACAGCCGCGACGCACCCGCCCACGGCCGGGCCCGCTCCCACAGCTCACGCCCCGGATCGGCGTCGGCCGCGAGATCGGTCACCGTGACCTCACGCGGCAGGCCCCACCGCACCGCCAGCACCCCGCCATCCGGCGGGCACTCCACCACCAGCAACGGCGAGGTGGAGGCCACCGCCATAGCCGACACCAACGTGGACACCCCGGGCGAGCCGGCCAACGACGCGACCGCCACCCCGCTCACGGCACGACCGCCAACGCGACCTCGCCCGCAGCCGCAGCCGCCGTCACCTCAGCAGCGACACCGTGCGGGACCGCGACGGTGACCAGCCGTGTCCCCGAGACCGCGTCGCCCAGCAGCGCCACACTGTCCACCGTGGCGCGATCGACCAGTACACCCGACGCATCGCCGGTCGCGACCACCATGACCGTGTCGCCCGCACGCAACGACGCCGAAGGCCACCCCCCCGGAGGCAACGCCAAGCCAACCAGCGCCTGATCGCCAGCCACCTCCAAACGCTCCACGACCAGCCCCGGTGAGAGCAGCGTCCCGGCCGGCAGGTCCGCCGCCCACAGCCCGCCGACCAGCTCGGCGACCCGCACGTCGGTGACGGCGAGCACGCCCTCTGGGTTCGCGATAGCGACCTCGGTCGGCACGAGGTGCGTCTGCTCCACGACTTGACCGCGAGTGACCTCCGAGGCAACGCTCCACACCTGCACCCTCGCAGACGCTCGCTCCAGACCCGTGGCGACCACCAGCCACACCAGCACCCCAAGCAGCACCGCGGCCGCAACCAGCAACGGTCGACGGCGACGCACCGGCTGCGGCATCGACTCCGGCGCCTCACGACCGGCCGTATTACGTCGCAGCGTCGGCGTAGACGTCACTTCGCCGCCCCCCTTCGAAGACACCCCGGCAACCGGGCAGTGGAGAGAACGGCCCCAGATTGGCACGCTCGGCACGGCCGGCGCGGGCGACCGTCGCCAAGTAGGTGCTCGCCCCGGACCTCAGTTGCGCTGCCCCCACCACCGCGCCGAGGGTTCGAACGAGGCTCCGTCAAACGAATCGCCCCCGAAGAAGTCGCCTGTCGCGGTACCCTGCCCACCACGGTGCCGGCCGGCCCGTTGGTCGGCCCCGAAACAACAGCGTTCCGGCCGGTCAAGACTCGGGCTCCCACCGAGACAACCCGACTACGCGTAGCAGCCCCCTCGCGTTACGTCACATAATCCCCGTGCGCTGCGGCCGCCAACGAGCGCAGCGCTCAATCCTGGGGGTCGTCGAACGCTTCGCGCGCAACTTCAATCCCGTGAGCGTGTTCGCGAGTCCAAGCGGCCAGTACGTCCACCAGAGTGATGACGCCGCTGCCGAGATGCGTCAACTCGTAGTCGACCTGCATCGGCATCGTCGGTTGCGCGATCCTGCGCACCAGCCCATCCCGCTCCATCTGGCGGAGCGTGCGTGACAGTGACCCCTCCGCGATGTCTGCGATCGCGTCCACCAGCTCGCCGTACCGCATCGGCGAACGCTGGGCGAGCTGTTCGGCGACCTCCAACACCCACCGACCCGCCACGACGTTCAGCGCCTCTCGCGCCAAGGCCCGCCGCGAGGCGTCACGCTGTTCCATGGCCTCGCCTCCTATTGATTGCGCATATCGCTTTCGTGTCCCGTCGCGGGGCGGCGACCGGAACCGGGATACTACCGGTAGGTAGTTGTCTCGCCCTCGGCTGCTATGGATGTCAATGGGCTTGCATGGTCAAGGGCGCATCGAAGAACCTGGCCCTGCTCTCGTCCCAACCGAATTCATCGCGGACGCTGATCACCGCGCTCTTCTGCGGCGTCCGGCTTGGGAGACCTCGTTGAGCCGACCATGCGTGAGATCCGCAGCTTGGACAGCGAGCTGGTGCGGATCCTCGCGATGCCGACGATCCTACGGAATCACCCCTCGCGGACCTTCAGGCGGATCGCGGTTCGGCGGCGCAGTCGCACGGATCGAGCCGATCACGCCGACTGTGACCTCGTCGACATCGTCAACGACGGCCTCCCACTCCGAGCCGGCTGCCCGGAGATGCCCGCGCTCGGCGATCAGATCTCCGACCGCGGAGATCCGCCTGGATCCTGGAGCACATCAAGACCTGGTGGGAACCCGACCAGCGCCAGTATCGGGCGCAGGTGACCGACGAGACCTGCCGCTTATCCGCCGCCGGGGACGGGTCATCCGGACCTTCGGAGTTCGGCAACGGTCAACGTTCGAGTTCGTCCCGTCGGCGGCGGTACTCCTCCTCGTCGATCTCGCCCCGGGCGAAGCGTTCGTCGAGGATGCGGCGCGGCGACGATGCACCGTTGTCCCGTGCGTCACGCCCGGCGAAGGTGTTCACGGCCCACACCACGAGCCCGATGATCACAGCCCAGCTCAGCAGCATCCAGATCCAGCCGTAGCCGGAACCCCACCACATCATCGTCGGCTCCTTGGATGGTCGGTGTGTCGTCGTCGAGGCCGCCAGCATTCAGGGTGCGGTGGTCACGACCAGTTCGCCGCGCATCCCCCCGGCTGCGTGCCCAGGCACGGTGCAGAGGAACTCGTAGCGGCCCTCGTCGGGGGAGCGCAGCGCTGTTGCAGCGGTCTCGCCGGCTCCTGCTTCGAGGTGGATGTCGAGGTCGGGGATCGACAGGTCGTGGAAGACCTGCCCGGTGTTGTCCAGGACGAGGTTGGTGGTGGTCCCCGCCTCAAGCTCGATGCGGGCGGGGTCGAACCAGAGGTCGCCGGCTTCGATCGCTACCTCGGGTGCACCCGAGACGGGCGGGTCGGCGGGGGCGGTGGCCGTCCGGTTCCACCCCATGTGGCCCGCCATGTCCCGCTGGTGGCCGTCCCACCAACCGGTTCCGCTGCCGGGCATCGCGGACCAGGGCCCGACGACGAGCAGGACGCCGAGTGCGGCGAGCAGCCACCACGCACGGCGCGAGCTCCGCCGCGGTGGCGCCTCGGTGAGGACCTGGCAGCGCAGCTGGTGTTCGTCCGCCGAGATCTCACCACGGGCCAGCCGGGCATCGAGCATCTCACGGGCGGTGGAGGCCGGAGGGCGGTCCCGGTTCCCGGCGGCAGCGCCGGCGAGGGCGACGAGGATGAGCGCGATGCCGATGGTGGCGATGATCATGGTCTGCAGCCTTCCTCTCGTGTCGGCGGGCGGGTATCGCCCGCCGACAC
>JAGXST010000128.1 GCA_018335555.1 Actinomycetota bacterium
GCGACCGGCCGCGCGGCCCCTCGACCCAGTGCACGCGGCCCGCGTGCACGACCGGCTCGCCGGCGATCGCTCGCAGCAGCGTGGTCTTACCGGCGCCGCTCGGGCCGACCACCCCCACCACCTCACCCTGCGCGACCCGCACGGTCACCCCGCGCAGCACCGTCCGGTCGCGGTACCCGAGATCGGCGTGTTCAACGCGCAGGAGCCCGTGCCGGTCGCTCACGACGGCGTCACCGCATCGAGCGCTGCCGGATCGCCACCCAGATTGGTCACCATCGTGCGCACGTTGGCGACCATCATCCCGACGTAGCTGTGCTCAGGGTCCCCCGGAGCACCCGGCAGCTCGTCATCGCTGAGCTCCTCCACGTAGGTCGCGCCCGCTTCCTCGGCGATGACGCGCACCACCTCGGTCGGGAACACCTCGCTGCCGAACACCGCGGGAACCTGCTCGTCGCGGACCTGGTCGATGATCGTGCGGACCTCGCGCGCCGACGGCTCGGCGAAGTCCGAGGGCTGCACCGCCGCCACCACCGCGATGTCGTAGCGCCGGCCGAAGTAGGGCCACGAGTCGTGGTAGGTGACCAGCTTGCGGTTCTCGCCCGGGATCGTGTCGATCGCCTGTCCGATCGCGGCGTCCAGTTGCTCGAGCTGCGACAGGTAGCGCGAGGCGTTGTCGATGTAGACGTCGCCGCCGGCCGGGTCGACCTCCGCCAACCCGTCTCGGATCAGCTCGACGTACGCCATCGCGTGGCGGACATCGAGCCACAGGTGGGGGTTGGGGACCCCCTGCTCCGCGGGGAAGGAGAAGTCGAACGCCCACTCGTCACGGGAGATGGTCTCGTCGGCCAACGTGACCGTCGCGCTTCCGGCGGGAAGGTTCGCCTCCGCGAGCCGCAACGTGGGTTCCTCGAGGAACAACCCGTTGGCGACGAACAAGTCCGCCTGGCCCAGCATCTGAGCATCGCTCGGACGCGGTTCGTAGGTGTGCGAATCCACGCCGTCGGGGACCAGACCGTGCAGCTCGCCCCGATCACCGAGCACCTGCCGCACCAGATCGGTGATCGGTGCCACCGTCGCGGTGACCACCGGCTCCTCCGCAGCCGGCTCGGCCGACGGGATGGACGTGCCGGTGCAGCCCGCCAGCACGACCGCCACCACGAGGAGCAGTCGAACCGCCAACGCGTTCTCCTTCTTGCGAGCGTCTCGCAGTAAGCTAGGCGCTGATGCCCCGGACGTCCACTACACTCCTGTCGTAACTTCCACGCCGACCGGTCGTTCCCGGGAGCGTCATGCCTGAACTGCTCGCGCTGGCCGCGCTCGCGCTGGTCGCCGGGGTGGTGTCGTTCACCTCGCCGTGCACGGTCCCGCTGCTGCCCGGGTACGTGTCCTACGTCAGCGGGCTGCGCGACCAGCAGGACGCGCCCCGCCTGCGTCCCGCCATGCTCGGCAGCCTCCTGTTCGTGGCCGGGTTCACCGTCGTGTTCGCCGCCCTCGGCGCGACCGCCTCCGGGCTCGGGTGGCTGCTGGCCAGCCGCGCGCTGCTGCTCGAGCGCGTCGCCGGGACCGTCATCATCGTCATGGGGATCAGCCTGACCGGCATCGTGCGCATACCCGGGTTCGCGCGGACCGTACGGGTCGATCCCGCACGGGTGGCGCGTGGTCCGGCCGGCGCCTTCCCGCTCGGTATGGCGTTCGCTGCCGGTTGGACCCCGTGCATCGGGCCCGTGCTGGCGGGCATCCTGGCCGTCGCCGCGACCGAGTCCTCCCTGACCCGCGGCGTCGCCCTGCTGGTCGTCTACTCGCTCGGGCTCGGGCTGCCGTTCGTCTGGGTCGCCTACGCCGTCGCCCGCGGCCACGATCGCCTGGGCTGGCTACGACGGCACGGCCACACGATCCAAGGCGTCGGCGGGTGGCTGCTGGTCGTCATGGGCGTCGCCATGGTCACCGGCGGGTGGACGCTGCTCATGAGTCGAGCGCTGGCCTGGTTCGCACGCCTCGGCTGGCCGCCGATCTGACCACCTTCGCCCGGCTCGCTGCCGGGTCCCCAAAGGAGCTGCCCGTGCTGGCCTGGCCCACGCTCGAACGCATCCCCCTGTTCGCCGACCTCGCCGTCTCCCCACACGGCATCTCGATCGCGCTCGGGATCCTGGTCGGCCTCTCCATGTTGCAGCGCCGCGCCGGCCGTCACGGCATCGGCGCCCGCCCCGGCCAGGACACCGAGGCGCTGCTGTCTGCGCTCGGCCTCCGCCTCATCGTCGGGGGCATCATCGGCGCCCGGCTGTTCTACGTCCTCAACCAGCTCGACGTCTACGCCACCCAGCCGCTGCGGGCGCTGGCCATCTGGGAAGGCGGCCTGACGCTGCTGGGCGGCATCGTCGGCGGCATCCTGCTCGCTCTGCCGCTCGTGCGCCGCGAACGGCTCGACCTGCCCCGGCTCGGCGACGCGGCCGGGCCCGGCCTGGCGGTCGGGATCGCCATCGGACGGCTCGGCGACCTCGCCATCGGCGAACACCTCGGACCACCCACCACCTCACCGTTCGGGTGGCGCTGCACCGGACGACTCTACGACACCGCGACCAACAGCCTGCGGCTGACCGACCCGCTCCCGCCCACCTCCTACCCGACCGGCGCGACCCCAGCCCACGGCTGCTTCGACGTGGCCGTCCACCAGACCGCCCTCTACGACACTCTCGCGATGGCGCTGCTGGCGGCCCTGCTGCTCGGCCTTGAACGACGCACACGCTGGCCCGGTCTGCTCGCCACGGTCACGATCGGCTGGTACGCGCTGTTCCGGCTGCTCGACGACGTGCTGCGCGCCGATCGTCGCTGGGCCGGCCTGACCGCCTCCCAGTGGACGGCCCTCGCCGTTCTCGCCGGGCTCACGGTCGCCCTCGCCCGCTGGCAGCCCTGGCGGGCCACGTCGCCTGCGGCCGCCGCGGACGAGGATCCGCCTGGCGAGCCGACGCCGAGGCGCGGCGACCGCGACAGCGATGCCGATGACTGACCGTCCTCGCTCATCCGTCGCACCCGATGCCACCGAGACCACCGACACCGCCCCGAGAGCATCGGCGCCTCAGCCGCCGCCGTCGACGTCGGCGGTCGCCAGCCGGCTGACAGCAGTGCTACGCCCCGGTCTGGCCGTTGCCGGCGGGGCCGCCACCGCGCTGGCGGTCCTCGCCGGCTGGTGGTGGCTCGCTCTCGTCGGGGCGGGCGCCGTCGCCGGGGCGCTTCAGGCCCTCACGCCGGTCCGCCGGTTCACCTTCGTCTTCATGGCCGGTGGCACCCACCTGGCCGCGAGCTCGCTGTGGGTCGGCGCGTTCAGCGCCCCCGGCGCCGCGGTCCTGGTCGCCCTGCAGGCCGCCGGCTGGGGGCTCGCCGCGCTGGCCGTGAGCCGCCGGACGCGCTGGCCGTGGCCCTTCGCCGTCGCACTCGGCCTCTCGGAGTGGGCACGCGGGTGGTGGCCGCTCGGCGGCTACCCCCTCTCGCAGCTGTGGCTCTCCCAGGCCGACGGCCCCTTCGCCGCGCTCGCTGCGCTGCTCGGACCGATCGGCATCACGACCCTCGTCGTGCTGGCCGGCGCAGCCCTCGCATCCGTCCTCACGCCACGCTGCCCCAGCCGCGCCCCGTTGGCCGCCCTGCTCGGCGTCGCCGCCCTCACCGCCATCGCCGGATCCGTGCAGCCGCCCGCACCGGTGGACCGACTCGAGGTCGCCGCCGTCCAAGGCGGCGGCCCCCGCGGCATCCCGGCCGTCCGCAACGACCCCGCTCCGCTGTTCGAGCGGCAGATCGCGCTCACGCGGACGTTGGGCACCGAGGTCGACCTGGTCGTCTGGCCCGAGGGAGCCCTCAGTGCGACCGGGCAGCTCACCGCGGCCGACCTCGAACCGCTCGTCGAGCTGGCGGCGGGGTTCGACGGCCTCCTGGTCTCCGGTGTCACCGAGCGGTTCGACGCGGTCGAAGCTCCCGGGTACTTCACCAACGCCGCGATCGCCATCGAGGCTGACGGCCTCGTCGACCGCTACGACAAGCGCATCCCGGTGCCCTTCGGCGAGCGGGTCCCCGCCCGCCAACTGGTGGAGCGCGTCGCCGACCTCTCCCTGGTACCCCGCGACATGCGGCCCGGCGAGCGGCCCCCGGTCGTGCGCACCGACCTGGCCACCATCGGCGTCTCGATCTCCTACGAGAACCTGTTCGCCCGCGTCGCTCGGGAAGCGGTCGATCAAGGAGCGCAGCTGCTCGTCGTGCCCACGAACGCCTCGTCCTACGTCACCGACGAGGTCCCTGTCCAGCAGCTGGCCGCCGCCCGCCTTCGCGCGCGCGAGACCGGCCGCGACCTCGTGGTGGTCGGCCCCACCGGCCCCACCGCGCTCATCCGCGCGGACGGCAGCGTCGCCGCCCGGGCGCCGTTGGACCGGTCCGAGCTGGTGCAGGGGCAGCTCGCCACCAGGACAGGGTTGACGCCCTACGCCCGCGTCGGAGACCTGTTCACGGTCGCCGCCGGCGTGATCCTGCTCGGCATGCCCTTGCTGGCCAGCGGTCGCGCCCAGCTCCATCGTCGCCGGCATCGTCACGCTAGGCGACCGAGAGCTACTACCATCGACTCGTAGTTGGAGTTCGAGGAGGCAACGGTGGGGCGACCGAACGTCATGGGGACCGGACGGCCCGTCGTCCGCAGTGCGAGACGGCACAGCCAGTTGACCGTTCTGGTGCTCGGCGTGGTCTGGCTCGTCGCTGGCTGCGTCGCCAGCGGCGATGAGCAGGCGCTCGACGGCAGCGCCAGCGGCGATGAGCAGGCGCTCGACGGCAGCGCCGCCAGCGTCTCGCCGGAAGCGTTCGAACCGCTGCTCGACGCTGCCGGTGTCACGGTCGTCAACGTCCATGTGCCCTACGAGGGCGAGCTGCCCACCACCGACCTGTTCGTGCCCTACGACGAGATCGCCGAGGCGGCCGAGTTGCCGGATGATCGCGATGCCGTGCTCGCGGTCTACTGCCTGACCGGCCGGATGAGCCGCGAGGCTGCCGGGACGCTGCGCGAGCTCGGATACGAGCGGGTTGTCGAGCTCAACGGCGGCATGGTGGCTTGGCGTGAGAGCGGACGCCAGCTGCTGGACCTCCCGCCGGAAGGTTCAGCCGGCTGATCGACCCGCGTGTTCTCGCGGCATCCGATAGGCCGGCCACGTCGCCTCCATGTCGTTGCCCGCGCCTACGGAACCCGCGTTGGACGGGACGCGTACGTCGACAGCAGCACGCTACGACGGTACCGTCGTAGCTGAAGGGGATGCTGTGACGCAGACGCAGCTACGGCGACGACCACCGGGTCCGTTACCGGCCCGTTCCCGCGAGCGGAGCCCGGTTCCCCGTGCCCGCGCCGATCGCACCCGCTCCCGCCCGACCCGAGGGACCACGTGGATGACCGGATGTTCGAGGCCGGCGGTGTGGCAGCGGCCTCGGGCGCTGGTCGCTGCGCTCTGCCCACGACAGCGTCTCGCTGTCGACAACGGTTGGCGGTCGTCCGCGATCTGACACCTCGATCAGGCCCCTCGACCTGTGCCGGCGCCTGGCGGCCTGACCGAGAGAGTGCGGCGATGGACGAACTGACCGAGCCGACGCTGCTGCTCCGTCGCCGGGCCTCGCAGACCCCGTCGGCACGGCTGCACCGTCAGCTGCGCGACGATGCCGTTTCCCTCGGCATCGGGGTCGAGATGACCGTCACGGTCGGCCGCCACGGGCTCCTGCGCACCCTGGCAGCCACCGACGGGATCGCGGAGGCCGCAACCCAGCACCAGTACGACCTCGCGGCCGGGCCCATCCTCGAGACCCTACGCAGCGGTCGCGAACGGATGGCCGTCCGCCTCGACGCCATCGGCTGCGGTTCCCCGGCGCTGGCCCAGATCGCCGGGTTGGGCTACCACGCGCTGGCGACGCTCACGCTGCCGGTCGCGCCCCCGGCGCAGGGTGTCCTGACGGTCTACCTCGCCCGCGCCCGCCCGCCCCTCGCACAGGTGCTGCCCCGGCTACGGGTCCGCCGTGCCGCCTACGGTGGTCTGGTGACCCGTGAGCTGCTCGCGTTCGGCCTCACGGACTAACCCCGGCTTCGGCCCGTGTCGCCCACGCGCCTGCGCCAATCCCGACCCGGCGCGCGGGCAAGCCGCGCGACGGTCGGCGCCAGCTGCGGATGCGAGCCGTACACCAGCAGCGCCAGCAACGCTCCGTAGACGGGGAGGTGGCCGATCAGCTCGTAGCGGTCGAAGAACACCAACGTCACGTTGAACGGGACCGCCGCCACCAGGACTGCGAGCTGCGGGGCGGCGCCGGAGATCACCAGCAGCCCGATCAGGACCTCGACGGCGGAGGCGACCTGGATGAACGTGTCCGGGCCGCTGGTCAGCCCGAGCTGCTGCAGCGGATCGAGCCAGGGGCGGGCGTCGAGGAGCTCCCGCGCGAGCTGCGGCACCAGCAGCTTCTCGGTGAACGCCAACACGATCAGCGACACCCCCACCCCGAGCCGCAACAGCAACAGCGGGACGAACAGCTCGTCACGGCCGACGTCTCGGGCCCCGTAGCGGTCCCGGCCCGGCGGCAGCAACGCCAGGAACGCTGCCATCCCGAGCACGTCCACGGCCTCGAGCACCGGCACGGGGCCGTCGAGCACCACCCCGAGCGGCCCGAGCGCGACCACCGCCAACGCGGCCGGGCGCGGCCGGACGCCGCTGATCAGCCACACCCCGACCAGGCCTTGCCCCAACGCCAACAGCCAGCCGCCGCGGACCCCCGCCAGCGACAGGTTCGGGGCCAGGTAGGCATCGGCCACGGCCAACGACAGCAGCGACACCCCCAGGTGCAGCGCCAGCAGCCGTGGCACCCACGGGGCCAGCCGCCCCAGCCCCTGCAGCATCCGCAGCTCCGGGGCGCCCAGCCAGCGTCGCGCCGCCAGACGCCACAGCCCGGCCGCCACGACCGCTCCGGCGAGGAGCCCGAGCGCCGAAGGACGGAGCGCGAACCCGGTATCGAGGGTCGCGTGCTGGGCGTCCTCGACGTACCACTTCACGTGGGCGAGCACCGTGGGGACCATCAGGCTACCGGCCTCCTGGCCCGGTTCATCCGCCGGGCTGGGACTGGGTGGGGCCGCGCACGACCGAACGCGGGTCACGTCCTGCCAGCACGTCCTCGATGGTGGACGTCAGCAGCTGGTAGTCGACCTCGCCGGTCAGCTTCGCGACGATGGTCCCGTCACGGTCGAGCAGGTAGGTCTCGGGGATGCCGAACACGCCGAAGTCCATCGCGGCGCGCGAGCCCGGATCGAGGTAGTGGTCGTAGCCACGGCCGAGCTCGTCGAGGAACGCCACCGCGCTCTCCTCTCGGTCCTGGAACACCACCCCCACGAAGGTCACCCCCTGGTCGCGGTAGGTGGCAGCGGCCTGCACCAGCGCCGGATGCTCGTTGCGGCACGGAACACACCACGACGCCCAGAAGTTGACCACCGCGACCTGCCCGGCCAGGTCCTCGGGCAACCCCAGTTCACCCTCGCTCTCCAACGCCGGCAGCACCGCCTGCGGGGCAGGCTGGCCGATGAGTGGTGAGTCCACCGCGCCGACGTCGAAGCCGAACCGGGCACCGAACACCGCCCCCAGGCCCACCACCGCGACCCCGGCCAACAGCGCCAGCCGGCGTGGCCAGCGGGACCGGCGCGTGCGTCCGTCCCCAGGCGTGGTCATGGCGTGCCTTCCGACGGTGCCCCGAGCTCGCGCAGCGCCGCCTCGACTCCGTCCCGCGACGCCGCGTCCAGCGACGGATCCTCCGCCAGTTGCCTGAACAGCCGGCGCGCCTGCTCGTCGTCCCCGGCCGCTCGTGCCAGGTCGGCGCGCACCCACAGCGCCTCGGCGTCGCCGGGCCCCAGCTGCAGCGCAGCATCGGCCATCTGGATCGCGACCTCGAGGTTGCCGTCGCCGGCCGCCAGCCAGGCCAGCCGGGCCAGCACACGCGGCTGCGGCTGCTGCCCACCTTGGAGCACCTCGAGGTAGTGCTCGCCCGCATCCGGGTAGCGGCCCTCGGCGAAGAGCCGGTCGGCCAGCGTCAGGCGCATCGCGGTCACGTCGGGGTTGGCCGCCACCACCTCTTCGAGGGCCTCGATGGGGACGTCGTCGCGGGACGGAGGCATCTGGCCGGTGGCCGAGAGCTCGTTGCCGGTGATGAACCCGCCCAGCGGCCGATCCGTGATGGCTCCAGCCAGGCTGATCGCAACCGCCGTCGTGACCGCGACCGCGCCGCCGGCGAGCAACCAGCGTCGTGGCCTCGCTCCAGGCGGACGTCGCGGCTCCGGCGATACCTCCTCAGCCTCGTCGAGCTCCTCGAGCGCACCGATGGCGGCCAGGGCCGCCCGTTCGTCGCGGCGACGGAGCCGTTCGGCCTCCTCGGCCGACAGCTCACCAGCGGCCACCCGCACCTCGAGCTCGAGCAGGTCACGCAGCCGCTGGTCGCGCCGTTCCTCCAACTCGACCCGCCGGTTCATCGCGACCCCTCCCGGCGGCGCAACAGGGCGATCTCTGCCTGCAGACGCTCACGTTGCGCGTCTGCGAGCTCACCTGCCTCGAGCGGCCCGCCGCCGGTGCGACGCCACCGCCGGATGGCCAGCAGCACCGCCGTCAGAGCGGCCGGCGGCAGCAGCCACAACGCCGCCGAGCGCGCGTCGAACGGCGGG
>JAGXST010000129.1 GCA_018335555.1 Actinomycetota bacterium
ACCGCGATCCTCGCCACTCGGCGCGCGGCATGACCGGGCCCGCCCCCGCCCCCGCCGCCACGCCGCGCTGGCAGCTGGCCAGCGCTGGTCGGTGGCGTGTGGCAAGCCGGGTGTGGGAACCGCCGACGGCACGCGGTGGGCGGCCGGTCGTGCTGGTGCATGGCCTGGTGGTCAGCGGCGACTACCACGTGCCGCTCGCCGAGCGACTCGCCACCCGACGCAGCGTCCACGCTCCCGATCTCCCGGGCTTCGGGCGCAGCGCTGACCCGCCGCTGGAGCGGGCGCTGCCGACGCGCGATCTCGCCCGCGCCCTGATCGACTGGTGCGACGCAGGCGGGCTGTCCGACGTCGCCCTGGTCGCCAACAGCTTCGGCTGCCAGATCGCGACCGAGGCGGTCCTTCGCCGACCCGATCTCGCCGGTGCCCTGGTGTTGCTCGCGCCGACGATGGATCCCCGTGCCCGACGCTACGGCGAGCAGCTCCGTCGCTGGCGCATGGAGATGAAGACGCAGAGTGGCGCGCTCCAGCGGCTGATGGTTCGCGACTACCTGCGCGCCGGCATCCCACGTGCGTTGGTCACCTTCCGTCACGCGATGCACGACCGCATCGAGCAGCGCCTGCCCCACCTCGATCTGCCCGCCCTCGTCGTCCGCGGCACCAACGACCCCATCGTCGAGGACCAGTGGGCCGCCGAGGTCGCCGACCTGCTGCCCAGGGGAGAGCTTCGACGGCTCCCCGGCGCCACCCATGCCGTCAACCACGAACAACCCTTGCAGACCGCCCGCGTCGTCGCCGCCTTCCTCGACGAGGTCGACGCGACCGATCCCGGCCGCCGCGCAGCCGCATGACCGGCGACCGCCCAGGACGGCTGCCGGACCGCAACCCGACACGAGCGAAGCACCGAAAGGACGTGCGTTTCGATGACCTCCCCTCCCCCCTTCGTGGCCGATTTCGACTCCGCCACCGCCATGGCCCAGGCCACCGCGGCGGCGCTGCGCGGCGAGGACTGGCCAGCGCTCGGCAACCCGCGGGTGCTCGAGCCGCCGGTGTCGCTGGCGAACCTGATCCCGCGCAAGGCGCGTGAACAGCTGTTCATCGTCAGCGGTGCACTCGAGACCACCTCGCCGAAGAAGATGGGCGGCATCGACCTCGACGAGATCGGGGAGTGGCTGCTCGAGCTCTACCCGGACCGGCCTTACCCGGCCGTCGGGCTCGGCTCGTCCAGCGGGGCCGCCGTCTACCTCAATGCGGCGCTCGGTACGCCGTGGCTGCCGCAGACCGTGTTCCTCCCGGTTCGCCAGCCCGTGCACCCCGACGACCCGACCTCGGCGATGGAGAGCGGGATCGAGGCCGGTCGGGCCCTGCTCGACGCCAACCCCGACTGGCAACTGCACCACATGCACGATGCCAACCAGGACCGGCTGATGGTGCGGATCCTGACCTACTTCCGCGTCAAGCGCCGCAACCTCGGCGGCGGCTACGAGCAGTTCATCGCCGACCGGCTGCCGCCCGGCGGCACGCTGCTGCTGTACGAGTGCCGCACCACCTGGAACACGACCCGCATCGGCGAGCGCCACGTCTTCCAGCACGGGGCCGTCGGCGGCGCGACCGAGCAAGAGTTCCACGAGGGCAGCGAACGGGTCGAGGACTACCTCGAACGCTACGACTCGCCCAAGCGGCGCTGGGACGGCCCGGAGCCCGACACGCTCAGCCCGGAGGCCGAGTGGGGCTTCGAGGAGGCGCTGCGCGATGACGTGCTGCGCGTGGCCCGCGAACGTCGCTACCGCGTGCGCAGGATCGTCTTCGAGGGCCCCGACGACCTCTCCCCACTGGTCGCCGACCTCTACCGTTGGTGGTACCGGCGTCGGCGGATCCCCTCGAACCGGCTCATGGTCAGCTCGTTCGTGATCAACGACCCGTACCGGGCGCTGCGGACCGGGTCGGTGCCCTACTGGATGCGCTTCAACATGCTGCCCTCGGTCGACGCACTGCGGCGCTTCCTCGACGAACGCGAGCCGTTCGACGACATCCATCTCGCCCTGTTCCAGCACGGCGTCGACGCGGTCGGGATCCCGTCCCCGGACGACTGGCGCGAGGTGCTCGCGCGCGCTCGTCGCGAGGGTTCCACCCTCGGGGCCGACCTCGACGAGTTCCCCCACGACTTCGCCCACTACGCGAGGTACAGCCGCGCGCTGGAGAAGCTGGCACCGACCTACCCCCTGCCCGGCCCGCTCTCGATCGAGGAGTTCGACGAGTTCCTGGCCCAGGCCGGGCCGTACGAACACGTCGAGATCGAAGACGTCGAACCCGACGGCGACCGGCGACGTCTGGTGGCATGAGCGTCGGCCACCTCCGCCCCGACGTGACCCGGCGCACGCCGGGTCGTGCGGGCTGGTCGTCGCCTGATGGTCGGGGCCTGCTGTCCTACGGCGCCCTCGTCGGGGCGGTCACGGTGGGGGTCGCCGCCGGGATCGTCCCGCGATGGCCGGGCGCCATCCACCTCGTCGCCCTGCCACCGCTCGACCTCGCCGCCGATGCGAGGTGGTTGCTCGCCAGGGCGACGTCGTGGCCGGTCTTCGTCGCCGGCGCGGCTGCCTCCTTCGCGGTGCGGGTCACCGTGCTCGCGCTGCTGCTCGGCCCGCGGCGGCCGCGGTGGCGGACGGCGGCACGGTTCTACGCCGTGGCGTGGCTGCCGATGATGCTGGCGGCCCAACTCGACTTCATCGCCCACGCCGCGCTGTACTCGCGACTCTTCGGCGCCGGCCTGTTCATGCTGGCGGCCGGGTTCGTGCTGCTCGCGGCACAGCCGTGGACCGGTGACGGCCGGTGGCATTCGGCGGCCCGGGCGGGTCTGCGTGCGCCGGTGGTGGCCGGCTACGCCGCCGCGCTCGTGCTCGTCGGTGCGTTCGCCGACATGACCGGCACGGCGGGGCTCGTCGCCTCGGTGCCCGTCTCGGGGGCACTCACGCTGCTCGCCGCCGCGCGCCTGCGGACGCCCACCCCGCCGTGTCCACTGGCCCGCCTCGCGGTGGTGACCGTCGTCGGCCTCGGCCTGTTCGCGACCACGGTGGTCACGCGCGAGGCGCCGTGGACGCGCTCGACCGCCGAGCGCGACGGGACCGCCGTGGTCATGTCGGGCATCAACTCTGCGTCCGGCGAGGGCGCGATCTTCACGATGGCGCCCGACCGCATCGGCTTCACATGCGGACAGATGCGCTACTTCTCGTACGCCGGGCCCGGCGACCGGCAGCCGCAGGGGGTCGCGGTCTGCCCGCTCGACCACGGCGCCCCCTACGAGCCCGAGGACACCCAGCGACCCTTCGGCGAACAGGTCGTGTTGCTCGAGGAACAGGCCGACGGGCTCGAGCCACCCGTGGTCGTCTTCGCGCACTCGCAGGCGACCTGGGTCGCCTGGCAGGCCGCCGCGGAGGGCCGCATCGACGGACTGGCCGCGCTGGTACTGGTCGGACCGTTCCCGTCGTCGCCGTTGACCTGGCCGCCGCCCGGAGAGGACGGCCCGGGACGTGCCGGCGGTGACCTGCTGCGCCTGCTCGCCCCGCTGGCCGACCTCGTCGACTTCGACTTCGCCGTCGACGCCCCGCTGAGCCGCGAACTGCTGGCCACGGCGGACGCCGCGTCCGAGGTGTTCGAACAGCCCCTGCCCGACGGTGTCGAGGTTCTGGCCGTCACGGCGTCGAGCGACCTCGCCGTCATGCCCGACGGCTGGCGGATCGACGGGGCAATCGACGTGTGCCCGGTGCGCGAGGCCCACCCCTACCTGCCGATCACCCCGCACTTCCATCGGGCCGTCGACCGCTTCCTCGACGGCGACGTGCTCGTCGATCCGCCCGCCACCGGAGCGGGGCAGCAGGGTTGCCCGCCGTGGCCGGAGTGGTACCGCGTCGCGTCCCAGCCCTTCGGTGCGCCACCGGCGAACCGCTGACCGGGCGTGGTCACGGCGCGCCCGTCAGAGCCCCCGCCAGCACAGTCTCAGCAGGTGGCGCGGTGTCGGGATGCCGTCGAGCTCGCGCAGGCCGAGGTCCTCAACCGGGATCCACGAGGGAACGCGCTCAGCGACGAGTTCGGTCACGATGATCTCGTCGGCCCGGGCCGTGTCCGCGACCCGCGAGGCGACGTTGACGACCTGTCCGACGACGTCGCCGTCGTGGGCGTGGACCTGGCCGGCGTGAACGCCGATGCGCACGTGTGGGACCCGATCGGGATCGTGGCGGAGATCCTCGAGGTGTTCCTGAAGGGCGACGGCGCAGGTCGCTGCCTGCTGCGGTGTGGGGAAGGTGACCAGGAACCCGTCGCCCTGCGTGCCGACCTCGGTACCGCCGTTCACCTCGACGACGTCGCGGACCAGGCGCCGGTGCCCCGCCAGGACGTCGGCATAGTCGGCGTCGCCGAGTCTGGCAGCCAGGGCCGTGCTGCCGACGATGTCGGTGAACATCGCCGCGACCCAGCGCGTCTCGGTGGTGTCCGCCGGTGGCTCGGCCGCAGGGCGCCGACGGCGACGCTTCGAACGGCGTCTGGACCTGATCGCCACGAGCAGTGCCGCGTGCAGCCCCAGCGCGACGCCCCAGACGGCCATGACCCAGAACGGCCAGAACCCGGACGCACGCGCCGCCTCGAGCGGGTCTGACGCACCGTCCCAGTCGCCGCCGAGCATCAGCCACAGCAGGACGAGCAGGACGTTGACCGCGACGTAGACCAGCGCGTGCAGGGTGAGCAGCATGCGCGGAGCCTAGAGCGCCAGCCTGTCCCCCACGATCGCCTGTCGGGGTCAGGAGCCGAAGCGGTACCAGCCGAGGTCGTCGAGGGTGTCGAGGTCGTGGGTGGCGACGCCGGCCTGCGACAGTGTCAGCAGCCGTTCGCCGCGGACCATCGAGCGGCTGATGGCGCCGCGCCAGGTCCACTCCCACATCCGCTCGGTCGGGATCGTCTCGAGCGTCTCGCCGTCGCCGTCGAGGTCGAACGGATCGTCGCTCTCCGACTCGGCCAGGTCGCGGCGCAGGAACGGGATGTGCCGCAGCGTGCCGGCCTCGGTGATCCCGTCCTCGCGACTCACGGTGAACGCCAGCGCGCCCGAGTCCGAGCTGTCCTTGCCGGTCGCCTCGTCCCAGTGCCACTGCTGGAACGGCACGACGGTCAGCCCGGTCGCGGGCCAGTGAAGGAACGCGTGGTGGTCGTACTCGACCTCGCTCATCCCGTCGGCCAGCGTGACCTGGTCGATGCGCTGCGGGTCGGCCGGGTCCGACACGTCGAACAGCGACAACTGCGTGCCCTTGATCCGTCCCTCCGCGTCGGCGTCCTGGCCGACGCCGAGCAGCAGGCCGTCGCCCATCGGGTGCAGGTAGGCCGAGTAGCCCATGATCTTGAGTTCACCGGTGACCTGCGGGTCCGTCGGGTCGGACAGGTCGAGGGTGTAGAGCGGGTCGGTCTGGCGGAACGTGACCACGTAGCCGACGTCGCCGATGAACCGGACCGCGTAGATGCGCTCCGTCAGTCCGAGTCCGGCGACCTGGCCGATCCGGACCAGTTCGGCGCCCTGCGCCTCGAGCACGGTCACCACGCTCTCGGACGGGCCGCGGTTGTCCCAGCCCCACGGGTCCCCGA
>JAGXST010000130.1 GCA_018335555.1 Actinomycetota bacterium
GGATCGAGGTGGCTCCACAGGCCGCCGACGGTGCGGACGACGACGGCGTAGTTGAAGAACACGTGCGCGATCAGGATCGCGGTCACGGTCCGCCGCAGGTCGAGCGACGGCGCACCGTCGCCGAGGACGCCGACCAGCAGGCTGTTGACCGGGCTGCGCGGCCCCAGCACCGCCAGGAACGCCGACCCGACCACGACGGTGGGGAGCACGAACGGCACCGTCACCGCCGCGCGGACCGCCGCCCGACCCGGGAAGGACACCCGCGCCAACAGGTAGGCCCCCGGCAGACCGACCAGCAGGGTCAGCACGGTCGAGGCGACCGCCTGCCACAGGGTGAACCACGCGACCCGCCGCACGACCGGGTCGCCGAGCACCTGCGGCACGGTGCCGAGGTCGAACGCGCCGTCTGGCCGCAGCCCGGTCAGCACGATCGTGCCGACGGGCAGCACGAAGAACACGAGCAGGAACGCCGCGGGTATCGCGACGAGCAGCCAGCGGCCCAGTCTCATCTGATGACCGTGCGGGTCCAGCCGTCGATCCACTCGTCGCGGCCCTCGCCGATCGCGTCGGGCTCGAGTTGGTAGGCGTCGTCGGGCACGACCGCATGGGTTTCGAACACCTCGGGCAGTTCGGCGTCGGTGCGCACCGGGAACACGAACATCGTCAGCGGCAGGTTCTCCTGGAACTCGAGCGAGAGCAGGAAGTCGACCAACTGCTGCGCCGCCTCCTCGTGCTCGGTACCCGCGAGGATCCCGGCGAACTCGACCTGGCGGAAGCACGACGCCTCGATCACCCCGGTGGGCGCCTGCTCGGGCTGCGGGTCCGCGTAGAACACCTCGGCCGGTGGGCTCGAGGCGTAGGACACCACCAGCGGCCGGTCGCCCGTGCCGGTGGCGCTGAACTCGTCGTAGTACGCCTCGGACCAGCCGTCGGTCACCAGCACGTCGTTGTCGCGCAGCGCCGTCCAGAAGTCGAGGTAGCCGTCCTCGCCGAACTCCTCGACCGTGGCCAGCAGGAACGCGAGGCCGGGGGAGGAGGTGGCCGGGTTCATCACCGTGAGCAGGCCTGCGTACTCCTCCGCGGTCAGGTCCTCGAGCGCCTCGGGCAGGGCGAGTCCCGTCTCCTCGAACCAGGCCACGTCGTAGTTGAGGCAGACGTCGCCGAAGTCGATCGGGGTGACCCGGTACTGGTCGTCGAGCACGAACTGCGGGTCGACCTCCGCGAGCCCGGGCGACTCGTAGGGCAGGAAGATGTCCTCGTCGAGCGCGCGCGACAGGAACGTGTTGTCGACCCCGAACAGCACGTCGCCGAGCGGGTCGTCCTTGGTCAGGATGGCCTGGTTGACCGTCGCGCCGGCGTCACCGGCGGGCGCGAGGTCGACGCTGATGCCGGTCGACTCGGTGAACGCGGCCAGCACGTCTTCGCCGACGTCGAACGAGTCGTGGGTCACCAGGGTGATCGTGGTCTGCTCGGGCAGGTCCTCCGGCGGAGAGTCGTCGTCCGGGCCGGGCTCCTCGGTGACCTCGGCCCCGGCCGTCGGGTCGTCCTCCCCGCCACAGGCGGTCAGGACCAGTGCTGCGGCCAGCAGGGCGGCGGTGGTGGTACGCACGGGCGTGCGCATGGTGTCTCCTCAGTCGGATGCGGGACCGGCGGCGCCGGGCTGGACGGCCAGCAGCACGCCGGCCTCCACCTGGACGCTCGCCCGGTCCGTCAGGAACTGGTTGCTGATGCCACGCGTCGATCCCGGGGGCAGGTCCTCGCCCTGCAGGGGGAACCGGAGGCCGTCGGTGGTGATGCCGACCGCTGTCCCGTTGACCGGCAGCAGGCTGACGTAGTCGCCCGGCCGGCCACGCAGGTCGCGTCGGTCGCGGACCACCGTGACCGTGGCGCCGGCGACCAGCGCCGTCAGCGTCAGGTCGCGGTAGGCGTCCGCCGCCAGCACCAGCGCGTTGCCGAGCAGGTGGTCGAGACGTCCGCCGTACCCGCCCAGCAGTGTGACCCGGGTGGGGGCGAACCGCCTCGCGGCGTCGAGCGCGATGGCGAGGTCGGTGCGGTCCTTGTCCACCGGGTGGCGCTGCACCGGCACGCCGGCGTCCTCGTACTCGGCCAGCCGCTCCGGCGCGACCGAGTCGAGGTCGCCGACCACGAGGTGCACCGACAGCCCGAACTCGCGGGCGAGGTGCAGCCCCGAGTCCGCGGCGATGACGAAGGCGTGGTCGGGCAGGGCTGGCACCGGTCCCGCGGGGACCGGGTCGCCGCCGACGAGCACGACGACGTCCTCGGGATGCTCCGTGGACTCGTGCGGCATCGTCACACCTCCCTCCGCCGGCATTGTCCGGCTCAGGTTCCACGGGTCGATGACGCTGGTCGCCGCGACGTGACGGGCACGCCTGCGGCGACGGTGGTCACCCTCTCAGCCCGGCTGTCCCGAGCTCCCCGGGTGTTCGTCGCGTCGAGCGGCCAGTGCCGCTCGGCCCTCCCAGCCTAACCCCTCGGTAGCGTCGTCATCGATCCGGGTCGTATACCGAAGGAGCCGGCATGCGCGTCGCCATCATCGGCGGGCACGGCAAGATCGCCCTGCACCTCGCCCACATCCTGGTGAACAACGGCGACGAAGCCGTCTCGGTCGTCCGCAAGCGGGACCAGTTCGACGACATCCGGTCCCGCGGCGCCGAGCCGGTCCTGTGCGACATCGAGGCCGCCGGTGCGGACGGGCTGGCCGAGGCGATCGCGGGGGCGGACGCCGTGGTGTTCGCGGCCGGCGCCGGGCCGGGGAGCGGGCCCGAACGCAAGGAGACCGTCGACCACGGCGGTGCCGTGAAGCTGATCGAGGCGGCCCGTGCCGCCGGCATCGCGCGCTACGTGATGGTCAGTTCCGTCAACGCCGACGCCGACCACGGGGGCGACGAGGTCTTCGACGTCTACCTGCGCGCCAAGGGTCGTGCCGACGACGCGCTGATCGCCAGCGGCCTCGACCACACGATCCTGCAGCCGGTGCGGCTGACCGATGCGCCCGGGGCCGGCCGGGTGTCGACCGAGGCCGGCCGCGGCGCCGAGATCCCGCGCGAGGACGTCGCCACCGCCATCGCCGTCGCGCTCAACCAGCCGGCGACGGTCGGCAAGACGTTCGTGCTCGCGTCGGGGGACACCCCGATCAGCGAGGCGCTGACGGACTGACCTCGACCGATCAGGCCCCCGAGCGAGAGGAAACGACCATGGCAACCGACAGGCGCCTCGACCGGCCCGGCCCGGGCCAGGGCCGCATGCTCGCCGGGGTCTGCGGCGGACTGGCCCAGTACTACGGCTGGAGCCTGGGCATGGTCCGGCTCGTGTTCGTCATCACCGGCCTGTTCGGCGCCGGCGAACTCGCCTACATCATCCTCTGGCTGGTCATGCCGAAGCGTTAGCGCTCGAGCGTGCCCCGGGGGTCGGCGATGCCCCACAGCAGCGGGAGCACCGCCGCGGCGGCGATCAGCTTGACCGCGTCGCCGAGCAGGAACGGCACGACCCCGGTGGCGATCGCCTGGCCGGCCGACAGGCCGAGCACCAGCGCGAGGCCGGTGGCGCCGAAGGCCCAGATGACGAGGTTGCCGACGGCCATCGCGCCCATGACCTGCCAGGGGCTCCGCGAGCCGAACCGCCGCACCATCTCCCCGACCACGGCCGCGGCGACGACGAACCCGATGATGTAGCCGACGGTGTGCGGGCCCGCGCCGGAGAACCACGGCAGGCCGACGACGCCCAGGGCGAGGTAGAGCAGCGCCCCGGCCGTGGCGCGCGACCGTCCGAGCGCGATCGCGCCGGCGAGGACCGCGAACGTCTGCCCGGTGACCGGCACCGTGGTACCCGGGAGCGCGAACTGCACCTGGGCCGACACGGCGATCGCGGCCGCGAACCCCAGCGTGAGCGTCACGTCGCGGACACGCGTACCCGGCAACAGGTCGCTCAGGACGCGGTGGTGGCTCGGGTAGGCGCTGCTGGACACGGCTGGCCTCGCTGTCGTCGTCATCGGTACCGACCGTGAAACCTAGGCGGACGCGGGACCGCGCCGGTAGTCGGGACTGGAGGTGCGTCCGGTCACGGTGCGCACGAGATGGTCGACGTCGGCGGGTGCCTCGTCGCCGGTCCAGGCCACGAACTGGTCGGGTCGTACGAGCACCAATCGTGAACCGTATGCCGCGCGGCCGTCCGTGAGGGTGTCCTTGATGACGGTCAGCGGCACCTTGCCGTCGCGAGCGGCGCGCTCGATGGCGTGCACGTCATCGTCGGCGGCATCCAGGGCGAGCAGCGTGAACCCGATCCCGAACCGCTCGTACACGTTCTCGCCGGAGGACAACTCCTGCGGCGCGAGATGATGGCCGGCCCGCGCGACGAACGAGTGCTCGCCGTGCGCGCTGATCACGCCGTCGGGGGGTCCGATGACGACGGGGGAGCCCTCGTAGTGGGGCTCGAAGTCGCGGAGGCGCTTTCCGAATCCCTTCGTGACCTCCTCGAAGCGTCGCTCGAACTCGGCGCGGTCCCGATCCGGTCGACAACTCTCGAGGAACTCGCGGTCGTCGCGGATCCAGCCCCCGATGATGTCCTCGCCGACGTCGCGGAAGATCGCCTGCCGTTCGAGACTGTAGGAGTCGAGGAGTTGGTCGCCGCCCCAGCCCTCCAGCACCGCGGTCAGCTTCCAGCCGAGGTTGACGGCGTCCTCGAGTCCGTTGTTGAGACCGAAACCGCCGTACGGAGGGTGGGTGTGGGCGGCGTCGCCCGCGATGAAGACCCGACCCGCCCGGTAGCGCTGCGCGACCTGGACCCGGAGATCCCAGAAGCCGACGTGATCGATCTCGCAGTCGAACGCGAACCCTGCCGCGCGGTGCAGCAGCGCGGTCGCGTCGAAGTCCTCGGGCGTCGTGCCCGGCTCGACCGGGGCGTGGAAGAAGAACTCCTCGCCGACATCCACCCGCCCGAAGAACATCCAGTAGCCCTTGAGGTCCGGGTGCAGGACCCGGTAGGTGGAACGGTCCGGGAACCGCTTCAGCGCCTCGTGCAGTTGCGGTGACCGGAACACGGTCAGCGCGACCAGCTCGCCCCAGTCGGTCCCGCTCCGCTCGATGTCGGCCTGCTGTCGGACCATGGAGTGGCCACCGTCGCAACCGATCACGTAGGCACCGTCGAGCACCTGCTCGTCGTCGCCCTGCCGCAGCCGGACGCGGACGCCCCCGGCGTGGGTCTCGATGCTCGTGGCGGTCCATCCCATGAAGCTGTCGACGGCGGCGAGTTCCCCCATCCGACGGCGCAACACCTCCCCGGTCCGGTACTGCGGGAGGCGCTCGTTGCGTTGGTAGTAGAAGTCCTGGAGCAGTTCCCGGCCGGGCGGGGCGTGCCAGTGCTCGCCGAGGAGGTGCTCGTAGACGGTGACCTGACCGATCGGGTAGCCCGGCGGCATGGTCCTGGCGGCGCGGATCTCGTCGGCGACACCCCAGAAGTGGAAGTGCTCGAGCGTCCGCTGTGCCAGGCCCTGGCCCTTCGGTATGGCCGACAGCTCGGTGCGGCGCTCGATCACGGCGCACGAGATCCCACGTCGGCCGAGATCGACGGCCAGACCGACACCCACGGGGCCTCCGCCGACGATGATGACCTGATAGCGCTCCACACGAGCCTCCTGTCCGTGTCGGGCAGCATGGGTCCCGAGAGTGACGGGCCCGGGGCTTCACCCCTGGACCCTATAGGTATGACCATTAGGTCGGGAACTCGGACCGGGACCCGGGCTACGGGCTATGGTCGCCGCTGGTTCGGGAAAGGACACACTTGAGCACGACGGGGATGTTCCGTCCGGTGCAGACCAATCGGGTCTCGGGCGAGATCGTGCAGCAGATCGAGGCAGCCCTCGAGGCCGGCCACCTCGCCGTGGGCGACCAGTTGCCCACCGAACGTGAGCTGACGCAGCACTTCGGCGTGAGTCGGGTCACCGTGCGCGACGCCCTGCGCATCCTCGAGGCCAACGGGCTCGTCGAGGTTCGCACGGGCGCGCGCGGGGGCGCGTTCGTCACGGCTCCTCG
>JAGXST010000131.1 GCA_018335555.1 Actinomycetota bacterium
GGCCGCCGAGGCGGCCGCCCGTCGTGCGGCCACCAAGCTCCAGGCCCAAGCACACAAGGCCGAGGCGCGTGCGGCCGGCTACCTGCCGGCCGGCGGTGAGCCCGGCCCGGCCGCGTTGCGCTCCTACCGGCGGCTGCGGGTCCCGACCCATCACGACACCTCCGCGGCGCTCGCGGCCGCGTATCCGTTCCTCGCCGAAGGCGGCCTGGGCCCGGATGGGGTGCTGGTCGGCCAGGACCTCTACTCCGGAGGGTCGTTCGTGTACGACCCGTGGGTCCTCTACCAGCGCGGCGTGCTGACCGCCCCCAACGTGGTGCTGGCCGGGATCGTCGGTGCCGGCAAGTCTGCGCTCGCCAAATCGCTCTACACCCGCTCCATCGCCTTCGGGCGGCGCGTGTACGTCCCCGGCGACCCCAAGGGCGAGCACACCCCGGTCGCCGAGGCGGTCGGCGGCAGAGCCATCGTGCTCGGCCACGGCCTGCCGGCCCGCCTCAACCCGCTCGACGAAGGCCACCGCCCCGCCGGCGTCTCGGATGCGCAGTGGAAGCTGCAGGTCGCCTCCCGCCGACGCGGGCTGCTCGGCGCGCTCGCCGAGACCGTGCTGACCCGGCCGTTGACGCCGACCGAGCACACCGCCATCGACCTCGCCCTGTCCGCCACCGCCGCCGCCGCCGACGTGCCGGTGTTGCCGATGGTCGTCGATCGCATCCTCGCCCCCGACACCGACCGCGACCGCCGTCTCGAGGAGGACGGCAGGATCGTCGGGCACGCGCTGCGCCGGCTGGTCGCCGGCGATCTGGCCGGGCTGTTCGACGGACCCTCGACCGTCCGGTTCGACCCCGCCCTGCCGATGCTGTCGCTGGACCTCTCCCGGGTGGCGGAGAACGCCACGCTGACCTCGGTGCTGATGACCTGCGCGTCAGCCTGGATGGAATCGGCGCTGCTCGACCCGAACGGGGGCCGCCGATGGGTGGTCTACGACGAAGCGTGGCGGCTGATGTCCCACCCGGCCCTGCTACGACGCATGGACGCCCAGTGGCGGCTCGCACGCCACTACGGCATCGCGAACCTGCTGATCTTCCACAAGCTCACCGACCTCGACACCGTCGGCGACAAGGGTTCGGCCGTCCATGCCCTGGCCGCCTCGCTGCTGGCCAACGCCGAGACCCGGATCATCTACCGCCAAGAGACCGACCAGCTCGGCACCACCGGCCAGACGCTCGGGCTGACCCGTACCGAACAGCGCCTCCTGCCGGGCCTTGGGACCGGCCAGGGGCTGTGGAAGATCACCGACCGCTCCTTCGTCGTGCAGCACCAGCTCCACCCCGACGAGCTCACCATCTTCGACACCACGGCCAGGATGACCGGATGACCCGCCGACGGCTGCGCGGCGACGGTTCGGGATTGGTACCGGTGGTGCTGCCCCTCGTTCTGATCCGAACGGAGGACGGCGACACGGTGACGATCACCCTCGACGCGCACCCGGTCGCCGACGCCGCCGTCCCACGGGCGCAGCTCGGGGAGGCGCTCACCCAGATCGTCGACCAGCTCGCCACGCCGGTCCGGGTCGAGGTCCACGAACCCGACGGGACCGTCCACGCCGACATCCTCACCCCGCCGACCCCCCAGCCCACCGGACCGCCACCAACCCTCGACCATCCGCATGCCTCGGAGCCGCCAGCGCAGCCCCAAGCGTGGACGAGCGGCCCCGGACAGGACACCGACGCCCACATCGGGGTGCCCGCAGAGGCGGCCGCGGACACCGGCAGGCGCCGCCGCCTCCACCACGACGGGTTCCCGGCTCCCGGACGGCGCGGCCCGACGCCACCAGTGGGCACGCAGGCGGGCGCGAGCCGTGGTCAGGAGTTGGCATGAACCGTGGACAGCGGCCCCCGGCCGACGGGCCGGTCAACGTCGCACTGGCGCTGCTCGCTGCCGCGGCGGTGGCCGCCGGGCTTCTGCGTCTGGCCGGCACGCTCGCGACCTGGGCCACCGCAGCCGCCCCACCCGGCGTCGGTGTCGCGGACGCGATGTGGGTTCTGGCCGACCCGCTCGACCCTGCAGCCGCGCTCGACGCGCCCGGCCTGCACCCGCTCGCCTACTGGGTCGCCGTCACCCTGTTGCTGGCCATCCTGGCGGGTTGCGGCTGGGGCGTGTGGCGAGCGGTCACGGACCGGAGCTCGGGATGGGATCCGCGTCGGCTGGCCGGCACCGCTACCACCGCCGACATCGCCCGCACCGCATCGCCACGAACGCTTCTTCGGCGGGCCGGAAACCTACGGCCCTCACTCGAAGACCCGCGTCCGGACGAGGTGGGCTACCTGCTCGGCACCGCCCGCGGCCGTCAGGTGTGGGCCACCATCGAGGACTCCATCCTGCTGATCGGCCCACCCCGCTCCGGCAAAGGGCTCCATCTGGTGATCAACGCCATCTGCGACGCGCCCGGCCCGGTCATCACCACCTCCACCCGCCCCGACAACCTCACCACCACGCTGCGCGCCCGAGAACGCCACGGCCCGGTCGCGGTGTTCGACCCCCAGCAGCTCGCCCCAGGCCTCCCGGCAGGGCTGCGCTGGTCCCCGGTCCGCGGCTGCCACAAGCCGCTCACCGCGATGATCCGTGCCACCGGGCTGGCCTCGGCCACCGGGCTCGGGTCGGGCGGGGTCGACAACGGCGGGTTCTGGGAAGGCAAGACCCGCACCGCCATCCAAGCCCTGCTGCATGCCGCCGCGCTCGACAGCCGCGACCCCGCCACGCTCTACCAGTGGGCGCTCAACCCCACCATCGCCGCCGACGCCGTCCGCATCCTGCAAACCAGCCCGCAGGCGGCGACCGGTTGGGCCGAATCGCTCGACGCGATGATCCAAGCCGACCCGCGCACCCGCGATTCGATCTGGCAAGGCGTCTCGCTCGCGTTCGCTGCGCTGGCCGACCCCCGCGTCCTCGACGCCATCACCCCCCGACCAGGCGAAGAGTTCGACCCCACCTCGTTCTTGCGCGACAACGGCACCCTGTACCTGCTCGCCACCGGCGCCGGCGCCGGCGCGTCCGCCGCGCTGGTCGCCGCGTTCATCGAAGACCTCGTCGAAGTCGCCCGCACGCTCGCGGCCACCTCCCCCGGCGCCAGACTCGACCCACCCCTGCTCATGGCCCTCGACGAGATCGGCAACCTCGCCCCGCTCCCCTCGCTGCCCACCTTGATGGCCGAAGGCGGCGGCACCGGCATCACCACCATGCCGGTGCTCCAGTCCATGGCCCAAGCACGGGTCAAGTGGGGCAACGACGCCGCCGGTGCGATCTGGGACGCCTCGATCGTCAAGCTCGTCCTCGGCGGCGGCTCGAACAGCCGCGACCTCCAAGACCTCTCCGCCCTCATCGGCGACCGCGACGAGCACACCGACTCCACCAGCATCGACGCCTACGGCGGCCGCTCTAGCCAACGCTCCCTGCGCCGCGTGCCGATCATGCCCGCCGACACGCTGCGCACCTTGCCGTTCGGGACCGGGCTGACCCTGCTTCGTACCGCCCCACCCATCATCACCGACCTGCGCGCCTGGACCGACCGACCCGACGCCGACCGCCTCACCACCCACCGCGACCAGATCGAGGCCCTCCTGCGCGCCGCACCCGCCACCACGACCGACGGATCGTCGAGGTGACCGACGTGGCCGGCGATGACCGCGACGCTGCACAACCGGTCGCCGATGTGCCCGTGACGTGACCGCGTGCACCGGGACCTGACCAGCACGAACTGGGAACCGGGACCATCGCCACATGCTTCCGACGCGACTGGCTCTGATGCTGATCCGGCGCGTCGTCTCCGAGCTGAGAGCCCACAGCATCCCCCGTGCTGGTCGTGCCGGCCGCATCGGCCATGGCCGGCCGTGGCCCCCTGCGTGTCCCGGCGATCACGACGCCCTGGGGGCGGATGCGCACCTTGCCGATAGCAGACGCCCGCCCTGACCTCGCGCCAAGGAGCCCGGATGGCCATCCGCACCCAACAGTCCGTGACCGGGTTCATCGCCTCCGACCCGCAGCTGACCTTCACCACCCACGGCGACGCACGGCTCTACGCCAAGATCGGCCAGGAGCACTACCGGCGCAACGACGATGGGTCGTACACCCAGCTCGACACCACCTTCCACGACCTCGTGATCTACCGGCGTACCGCCGAGCGGGCCCACGCCGCCTTCGCCAAGGGCGACCGGTTCGTCGCCGAGGGCTACGTCCGTACCTACGAGCACCAGGTCGACGGCCAGACCTGCCACGGTGAGGAGTTCATCGCCACCAAGCTCGGTCACGACACCGCCCGCACGACCTACAGCATCGACCGCACCCGCCGGGCCGCCGCGGTCGACCAGGCGGCAGCCACGGAGGCGCCGACCCGAGCGCTCCCCGACAGCACACCGAGCCCGGCGACAAGCGCGCACGACAGCCCGGCCGTGTCCCTGTGACCAGCCACCACCGACGAGCCGAACCATGACCCGCTACGACGCGACCCCCGACCAGGGGCATCCCCGCGACCACGGCCCCGCTGGCGTCGACGTGCCAGGCGAGCACCCCGAGCTGACCGACGGGCCGGCCGACAGCGAGCCCGACCTGCCGGACCCGCCACGTCCGATCAACTGGAACCGGCTCACCGCCGAGCAAGCCCAGACCGCATGGCACGAGCTCGACGCCTGGGTCGACTGGCTCCGGCGCACCTACGGGCTGCCCGCCGCCATCATCCCCCCGGCCTGGCACCGCCACCCCGAACTCGTGTGGGAACTCTCCGCGCTGCACCTGCACTGGCTCGGGGCCTACGACCCCGAGCAGCACGGCTCCGCACCCATCGGCTGGCACCGCGACTTCGCCGACACCCGCGAACGCCTCCGCGACTGGGTCGCTACCTGCGGCACCAACCTCGGCCGCGACCGGCCCACCCGCCAGACCATCTGGCCCGGCGAACCACCCGACGACACAACCAACGACGAGGTCGCCATCACCAACCGCCGCAACGACTTCCACCGCTTCGTCGCCGCCGACGTGGATGCCCGCCGGATCCACGCCCTCCAAGGCACGGAGAGCAGGACGAGTCAGAAGGAGCCCCGCTGATGGAAGGTCCCGCGACGACGACGCGACAACGTGATCCTGACGTGGGCGGTACCGCCACGACACCCGACGACGTGCACGATCTGCCGATGGTCCTGCGCGTCTCGGAAGTCGCCGAGGTGCTTCGTGTCGACCCGGACACTGTCTACTCGATGGTCCACCGGGGAGAGCTGCCGGTGATCCGAGTGGGCCGCGTGTTCCGGTTCAGCCGCGATCAGCTGATGCAGTTCGTCGAGGGCTCGCACGCCTGACCACCCGACGCCCCGGGGGGAGCCGGACGCCCAAGCTCAAGGGACTACTGCAAGATAGATACGGCTTGACATCGCATCGACATCCTGCATCATGAGGAGAATGAGTAGTCAAAGCGACGACCAGCGACGAGATCCCGCACACGGGCAAGGGATCACCCGGCTGGACCTCGAGGGGGAGGACGGCGTCCTCCCCCTCGACATGGGTCGAGGGTGGCGATACGCCCTCAGCGTCCCCCGCGGGCGGGCCTACATCGTCGGCTTCCCCAGATCGGTCCGGTTCGTGCCGTACAACGAGTGGCGGCTGCCCGAGCGGTACCGCGTGCGCATCTTCGATCCCGAGGTCTACGAGGTCGAGCAGCAAGTGCGCGTCGCGGACGGACAACCGCACGGGGACGGTCTGACCGTCCACCCGCGCTGCCGAGCTTGGTTCTTGGAGCCGGAACTCAGCACCACCTACGACGATGGGCGCGAGGAGCTGACGACGGTCGGGATGCGCAAGATCAGACCGGCCCAAGTGCTACGGAACGCCATCCTCGCGGGACTCCATACGGACACGAGACCACCGCAGCCCGTCGACCCTTCGGACTGGCGTCAGCAGGCGATGGAGGTCCACGATCGCCCCCCGGCGCGTCAGGGCGCGAAGCTCGACCATGCGCACTTCGAGACGGTCGCGGACATCTACAAGCGCGCCTTGCTGGAGGGACGCGACCCGGTCCAGACCGTCGCCGATCGGCTCGGCGTGAAGCGCCCCACGGCTGGTCGTTACGTCTGGCGAGCGCGAAACGAGCACCACCTCCTACCCCCCACCACGCCCGGCAAGGCTGGAGGCTGACCATGAGGCAGGGTTCGATCTACAAGCGGTGCGCGGGCTGCCGACGCAACGTCTCCAACGACAAGGGCACCTGTGCGGGCTGCGGCCGCAAGCTCGGCCGGTCCTCCGGGACGGGCTGGTCTTGGACGTTCGTGGTGGACGTCTCCGCCCCCGGCGCACCCCGAAAGCAGCGGATGCGCTCCGGGTTCCCCACCCGTGACGCCGCGCTCGCCGCGATGCACGACCTCCAGGGTGAGGCGAAGGACGGAAAGGTCATCGAACCTTCCAAGTTGACCGTCGGGCAGTATCTCGACCGCTGGCTCGCCGGCTACAAGGGCGAGGTCAAGGCGTCGTCGTGGTCGGCAGCGGAGGGGCACGTCCGCACCTACATCACCCCTCGGCTCGGGAACCAGCTTCTCCGTGCCCTCGACCGGCAGACCGTAAAGGGCTTCTACGTCGAGCTGCGCGAGTCCGGTGCGGTGAGGCCACGCAAGCGTGACGACGGCAGCGAGGACCGCGGCCTCTCACCGAAGACGGTCCACAACGTGCACCTCACCTTGCACCGTGCGTTGGAAGACGCCGTCGCGGACGAGATCATCCGCAGCAACCCGGCAGGATCGGTGGGACGGGGCAAGGCGGTCCACAAGACTCCGCCACGGGCGTCGGTGGAGACCTGGACCCGCGACGAGCTGGTCGCGTTCCTCGACGCGGCGAAGACGGTCCGGCTCGCGGCCCTGTTCGTCCTCGGCGCGTTCACGGGCATGAGGCGCGGCGAGCTGGTCGGGCTGCGCTGGCGCGACCTCGACCTCGACGCCGGCACCGCGACGGTGCTCCGCCAGCGGGTGAAGGGCGAGGGCGGCCGGGTAGAGGAGGTGGAGTACGGAAAGTCCGACCGCTCGCGGCGCACCGTGGACCTCGACCCGTCGACCGTCGCCGCGCTCCGCGACCACCGGGGCCGCTACCTGGAGCACCGGGCGTGGCTCGGGCTCGGCAAGCCCGGCCTCGACGATCTGGTGTTCGTCG
>JAGXST010000132.1 GCA_018335555.1 Actinomycetota bacterium
CGCCGACGGCGACGACCGCGACCGCCAGCGCGAGCTCGCCGAGCCCGATCGTGCGGACGGCGAGGTGGGCGCGGGCGGACCGCCACCCGAGTGCGTCGGCGGCGTCGGCGGGCCTGCGCAGTTTGGCGACACCGGCGGGCACCAGCAGTCCGGCACCGAGGAGTACCAGGACCTGCACGGCGGCAGCCGTCCCCGGCCACGCTCCCCCGAGCTGCATGGACACCCGCTGCTCCCCACCGTCACCGGGACCCTCCCAGGTTCGCGATCACGCTACGGCACCGGGGCGGTGACGGCCAATGACCGCCGGGTCATCGAACACGGAACTCCTGGCGGGCCCGCTACGTTCCGCGGCCCGTGGCGGCCCTCGGCCTTGCCTCCCTGCCTCCCCAGCGGATTCGCGAAGGACACACCGTGGGTGCACTCCTCGCGCTCGGTTCCGCCCTGAGCTTCGGCGTGTCCGACTTCGCCGGCGGGCTCGCCGCGCGCCGCGCGTCCGCACTGACCGTGACGCTGGTCGGGCAGTTGGCCGGGCTGGCGGTCCTGGTGCCGGCGGTCGTGCTGGTCGGCGGTACCCCGAGTGTCGAGGCACTGGGGCTCGGGGCCGCCGCAGGGCTGCTGGGCAGCCTCGGCCTGGTGCTCTACCTGCGGTGCATGGCCCTGGGCCCCATGGGCCTGATCTCGCCGACGGCCGCGCTGGTCGGGGCCGGCGTCCCCGTCGCCTGGGGCGTGCTGCTGGCCGGGGAGTCGCTGCAGTCGCGCGATGTCGCCGGCGTTCTGGCCGGCCTCGTGGCCGTCGTGCTCGTCGCCTACCGCCCGGGCACGTCGCTGACCGCAGCCGCGTCGCGCGGCCCGCTGATGGCGGCGGGGGCGGGCGTGGCGTTCGGGCTGTTCCTGGTGCTGCTCGACCGCACGCCGGCCGATTCCGGGCTGTGGCCGCTCATCGGGGCCCGGTTGGCGGGCACCTCGCTGCTGCTGGCGGTGTTGAGCCGGGCACGCCGGCCGTGGCCCGAGGGGTCGGGACTGCGCCTGGCCCTGGGTAGCGGCGTCATGGACCAGCTCGCCAACGTGCTGTTCCTGCTGGCCACGCGGGCCGGGCTGCTCTCGCTCGCGTCGCTGCTCAGCTCGCTCTACCCGGTCGTCGTGGTCGTCCTCGCCCGGCAACTGCTCCACGAACGGCTGACGCGCCAACAGGCCGCCGGCGTCACCCTCGCCCTGGCCGCAACCACCCTGATCGTCGCCTGAAGTTCGTCAGCCGGTCGGCTCTACCGTGCTCGGTCGAGCCACGCCGTCACCGGTGACGGTCTGAGCCGACCGTGACGGTCTCCGTCGACCGAACCGGCCTCTGCGCTGGTGTGGCTCGAGTGCGCGCCGGAGGCGTGCATGACGCCGTGGCGCCACCGGACGATCGGGCGACACACGAGGTGCGATGTTCCTGGCTCGTCATCGGCCGATCGGCGCGACGGCTCGGGAGGCGCTAGGCGTCGTAGCTCATCCGGCCAAGATCGGCGAGGACTTCCTGGCTGCCCTCCAGCGTGGTGCTCAAGATCTGCCGTCCGACCTCGAGTAGCTGAAAGACCCTTGGATCGACGACCCGGTAGATCACCAGTGAGCCATCGCGACGGGATTCGACCACACCGGAGCGGCGCAGTGTGGCCAGGTGCTGTGAGAGCGTGGAACCGCTGACGCCGACGTGGCCGGCGATGTCGGCCACGTTGGACTCGCCGGCACGCAGCACCTCGAGGATGCGGATGCGGACGGGGTGTCCGAGCGTCTTGAACAACCCGGCTTTGAGTTCGTACACGGGACGGGTCATCGGGCCGGCCATCATCCACGGGCTGATCCTGGCGGCGATCATGGTCGCCCTCGCGCCGCTGGCCGCGCGCATCCCGCTGGTGGCGCTGGCCGCGATCCTCATGGTGGTGGCCGCACGCATGATCGAGGTCGGCGAGTTCCGCGAGATCGTGCGCGCCACCAAGTCCGACGCCACCACGATGATGCTCACCCTCGGCGTCACCGTGGCATTCGACCTGATCCTGGCCATCGAGGTCGGCCTGGTCGTGGCCGGCGCACTGTTCGTCACCCGCATGTCTCGGCTGTTCCAGATCGATCCGACCGCCCTCGGTGACGAACCACACACACGAAAACCGGGCAGCAGGCGGTGAACTGGCGGTCCGTAGCGACGACCTGGTCGTCTACCGCATCGAGGGACCCGTCTTCTTCGGCGCGGCCGACCGGTTCTTCGAAGACTGCTCCGTATCGACCACCACATCCGCATCGTCATCGTGCGGATGCGACGTGTCCCGGCGATGGACGTCACCGGCGCCGCAGCCCTGCGTGCGCTGGTCGGCCGGCTCACCCGCCGTGGCATCGTGGTCATGATGTCGGGCGTGCAGGACCAACCCCGAAGCGTCCTCGAACGCACCGGCATCCTCGACGAGGTGACCCGCCAGGGCGACCATCTGTTCGACGACACCAGCCAGGCCATAGCCCACGCCCGCCAACACCTGGCCAATCACGACCACACCCACCCCACACGGCCAGCCGAGCACAGCGCAGCCCCACCAGCCGTCGAGGCCGGCAAGCCCGTCCCCCCCAAAGCGGTGACCTGACCGACCGACTCGGCTACCACAACCATCCCACGTACACCCGGAGAGTCCTTTCATGCCCCACCCGATCACATTCGCGCAGGCCGGCCTCCAGGTCCCCGACGACCCGATCATCCCCTTCATCCAAGGAGATGGCATCGGACCCGAGGTGTGGGCCGCTACCCGCCAGGTCGTCGATGCCGCCCTGTGGACCATCTACCGCGGTCGCCGGACCATCCACTGGAGCGAAGTGCTGGCCGGCCAACGCGCCTACGACGAAACCGGCAGCTGGCTGCCCGACGAGACCCTCACGAGCCTGACGGCCCATCTCATCGCCATCAAGGGGCCTCTTACCACCCCGGTGGCCGGTGGGATCCGATCGCTCAACGTGCAGCTACGCCGCGAACTCGACCTGTACGCGAACGTCCGACCGGTGCGATGGTTCCCCGGCCTCCCCAGTCCCCTACGCCAGCCCGAACTGGTCTCCGCGGTCATCTTCCGCGAGAACACCGAAGACGTGTATGCCGGTTACGAAGTGGCCGCCGACAGCGAGGAGGCCCGCCTGCTACGCGGATTGCTCAAGGCAACCTGCGGGTGGGAACTGACCGACGACACCGGGATCGGACTCAAACCGATCAGCCGGACCGCCTCCACACGTCTTGTCCGCGCCGCCATGCGCTACGCCGTCGACCGTAAGCGGCAACGCGTCACCCTGGTGCACAAGGGCAACATCATGAAGTACACCGAAGGTGCCTTCCGCGACTGGGGCTATCAGGTCGTACGTGACGAGTTCGCCGACCACGCTGTTCTCTTCGACGACTGCGACGGCGACCCCGGAGACCGGATCCTGGTCCAAGACCGCATCGCGGACGCGATGTTCCAAGACATCCTTCTGTCCCCCGAACGCCACCAGGTCATCGCAACCACCAACCTCAACGGCGACTACCTGTCCGATGCCCTGGCCGCCCAGATCGGCGGCATCGGCGTCTCGCCCGGCGCCAACCTCAACGACGAACTCGGCCGCGCCCTCTACGAAGCTGTCCACGGCACCGCGCCCGACATCGTCGGCCGTGACCTCGCCAACCCGACCGCAATGCTCTTCTCGGCCGAAATGCTGCTGCGACGTATCGGCTGGACCGATGCCGCCGATCACATCGAGACCGCGGTCGAAGCCACTATTGCCGCTGGCGCCGTCACCGCAGACCTCGCCGCACGCGTCGACGGCGCCCGACCCATCGGCACCCGCGAGTTCACCGACACGGTACTGACACACATCGGCTGAACGCACCAGACACGGCAAGGCGCCCGAGGCGTTCATCGACGCCGACCAGGCCACACACGTTCGCCTACCTGCCCGACGCAGCCCGTTCCTTCGTCACTCGGGCGGCAGGTAGCGCTTCAGTTCGCGCCGGGCCAGGGCCATCTCGTGGACCTCGTCCGGCCCGTCCGCCATCCGCAGGGTGCGGGCGTGGGCCCACATCATCGCCAGCGGCGTGTCGTTGGAGAAGCCGGCGCCGCCGTGGGTCTGGATCGCCTTGTCGAGCACCCATTCGGCCATCGACGGTGCGACGATCTTGATGGCCGAGATCTCCATCCGGGCACCCTTGTTGCCCACCGTGTCCATCAGGTGGGCGGCCTTGAGGGTCAGCAGACGGGCCTGCTCGATCCGCACCCGTGCCTGGGCGATCCAGTGCTGGAACATGCCCTGGCGGGCGATGTGCTTGCCGAACGCCTCGCGGCTGATGGCGCGCTCGCACATCAGGTCGAAGGCGCGCTCGGCCAT
>JAGXST010000133.1 GCA_018335555.1 Actinomycetota bacterium
CGCGATCACCGGCGGCGGGGTGCCGTCGGTGACCGCGACGCACGACGAGGTGGTGCACCACGGCGACACCACGACATCGCCGCTGAGCAGCGCGTCGCTCGGCCGGGCGTTCGAACCCCACCAGTTGCGGGCGACGTCGAGCGTGGCCCCGGCGTACGCCACGGCCAGCTTGCCCGCACCGGCGACCGAGAAGCGGTTGCCGGTGATGGTGTTGCCGGATGCGCTCGACGCGACGGCCTCGAGCGTCGCACCGACGACGTCATTGTCCGTCACGGTACTGCCGCGGTTCTGCAGACTGATGCCGACCGACGTGCCGTCGATGACGTTGCCGGTGATGGTGTTGCCACCTTCACGATCGCTCGGGGTGTTGGTCTGGATGCCGGTGACGACGTCGCTGATCACGTTGCCGACGATCGTGGCGTTCGTGCCGGGGATCGCGATTCCGACATAGTTCGACGGTCCCGAGATCTCGAACCCGAGGAACGCCACGTCGCTGGCGCCGATGTCGACGACCCGCCGCCGGCTGTTGCCGTCGACCCCGACGATCCGCGGCCGCTCATCTGTGGCGGCCCGGATGGTGACACCGTCGACGTGATCGACCCGGACGTTCTCCAGATAGGTGCCTGCCGCGACGGTGATGGCGTCCCCGGCCACTGCCGCGGACACGGCCGACTGGATGCTGCCGTGCCCGGCGACGACGTCTCCGCCACGCAGCACCTGCACCGGCTGCATGACGGGCAGCGCCATCGCCGCGTCGGCGATCTGCACGACGCCGAGGAACTTGCCGGATCCACGTGCCGCCAGCAGCCCCTCGGCCACCGTGGTGACCAGCGACGGGCTGGCATCCGCCAGCCGGAAGACCATGCGGGCGTAGTTGTTCGACTCGAGTTCGTTCGCCTGGGCGGTCAGGCCGGCGTCGCGGAACGTCTGCACCGAGTGCCGGCGCATCGCGGCCAGCGGCCCCGCGTGGGTCGAGAGACCCTCGGCGATCTCGGCGACAGCCGTCGCCTGGTCGATGGCGTTGATCAGTTCGAACTTGGTGTGTTCCTCGGCTGCGGCGAAATCGAACACCTCGCGGACCTGGGCCAGCGTGGTGTACGAGCCGCCGACCAGGAGCTTGGCTCCGACCAGGGCGGCGGCCACGGCCTGCTGGCGGCCCTGTCCGAGGGGCAGCGCGTCGTGGCGGGCAAGCGAGGCAGCGTCGAGACCAAGCACCTCGCGGTGCGTGCGGATGAGCTCCATCATCGTCGTGGTGGTGGCGGCGCCGTTGACTGCGTCCAGGCCGCCCTCGGTGACCCAACGGACGTGGTCGTCGATCGCGAGTCCGTCGATGACCTCGATGAGGGTGAACCAGGCGTAGCGGTTGCCACCCACGGCAGCGATGTCGTCCAGTTCGGTGGTTCGCGTCGTCGAGAACACCGCGTCGCCGCCGGCGACCGGGGTCACGACGAGGTCGACCGCCAGCTTGCCGTCCTGATCACGGAAGACGTGGTCGAACCGATACCAACCGGCGTCCTCGACGGTGCGGGAAGCGTCGGACATCGACGCGACCGGCTTCGGCGCCCCGCCGGTGTCGGAGTTGTTGCTCGCGTCGATGTGCAACACGCCCTCGTCACTGGTGACGTGGAAGATGAAGTCACGACGGTGGAGGCCGTCGCTGTCGGAGGCTGCGACCGAGTAGTCGAAGCCCGCGCCGGAGGCCCACGCCGGGTCGAGGTGGATCGACAGCGACGTGCCCCACGTCCCGACCCACGTGTCGCGGTAGCCGCCCAAGCGGCTGTAGGGCCCGCTACCGGGCTGCGACTCGCGCACCACCGCGTGCGCAGCACCGGACGCGGAGACGACGGCACCGGTGCCCGACGTGACCCGTGTGATCGTGCCGTAGTCACCACCGGAGACCCAGGTGTCGGTCCCCGTCTCGAAGCCTTCTGCGAACGCCGCACGCCGCCCGTCCTCGAGCGCCGCGGCTGTGGTCGGCACCAGCATGGCCAACACCAGCGCCGCGGCGGTCGCGAAGGCGAGCGCAACCCGCGGTCCCACCGGTGCTGACGTCCGCTCGACGGTCTGCGCCGCCCCCGTCCCCCCAAGATTCGATGTCATCGTGCTGCCTCGCTTTTCCGGCACAGCGATGGCCAAGTCGACGGCCCCGCGACGGGCAGACGGCCCCCGCGCCGGTCACCTGTGTGCCCCACGAGGCGACCTTCGAACACCATACGTTCGGCCAGGGGTCGACTCCCGCGCGCCCAGAAACCGGCCGCGGATGTCCGGCCCGTCGTGGCAACGTCGGGGGCCAATTCGGGCTAGCCAGAACTTCAGGCAAGCCCCAGATTCGCGCCGTTCAGGCCGCGCGCCGCGGGCGCCTGGTCACGCCTCGTATGTGCTCCGTTACGATGCGCGACGTGATCGCAGATCGAATCGTTACCGGACCAATTCCGCCGTGCGGGGGCTCGCCCACCGATTTCGGGCGGTTGCCGCACGCCGCGCGCTGGCGACCGTATGGGCCCGAACGACCTACCGTGGGGCGACCGCGCCGGCCTCGACCAGGGCATCGAGCAGGCGGGCGACCATCGTGGCCGCCTGGCCGCGGTTGAGCACGGTGCCGGGCGAGTAGATGCCCGGGCCGGTGCCGGCCACGACGCCGATCGCGGCGAGTGAGTTGATCGCCGCCTCGTGACTGCTGCCGTCGTCGTCGCGGAACTGGTCGCGGCCGACCGGCAGCTCGCCCGCGAGCTCGCGGTAGGTCCGCGCCAGCATGGCGGCGAACTGGGCACGGGTGACCGGGGCGCCGGGTGCGTAGCGGTCGTGGCTGACACCGCTGACGATGCCGAGTTCCGCCAGCTTGTCGATCGCCGCCTTGTGCACGGAGCCGTCGGCGTCGCGGAATCGGTCGCGACCCGCGGGCAACTGCTGCCCCGTGGCCTGTTCGATGCCGCGGGCGAGGACGGAGGCGAGCTGGCCGCGGCTGAGCTGGGAGCCGGGCTGGAACGCCCCGCTGGTCGCACCGCTGAACACCTGCCATGACGTGGCGCATCCGACGCCGGCGGCGTGGGGCGAGGTCGCGGGGACGTCGGCGAACGTCGAGGCCGGCACGATCGGGCAGGCCCAGGCCAGCGAGCGCGAGCCGATGCCGTCGTAGGGCGCGGCGACGGGCTCGGACGGTGTCGGCTCGGGAGCCGGTTCGGGAGCAGGCGCAGGCTCGGGAGCAGGAGCAGGCGCCGGAGCAGGCGCCGGCGCGGGGGCCGGAGCAGGCGCCGGGGCCGGAGCAGGCGCCGGGGCCGGAGCGGGGGCAGGCGCAGGAGCAGGGGGCGTGACGTAGGGCAGCAGCGCGACGTGGGCGTTGAGCAACCCGCCGGTCGTCGTGACGCCGGCCATCGACGGCAGGGGCTGTGCGCCCGCCTTCAACGCCGCGACCAGTTGTGCACCGCTCAGCGTTCCCCCCGCCGACGATGCCACCAGCGCGGCCGCGCCGGACACGTGCGGCGCCGCCATGGAGGTACCCGAGTACCACGCGTAGGCGCCCCCCGGAGTGGTCGAGTAGATGTTGGTCCCCGGTGCGGCCAGGTCGACCGACTGCACACCGAAGTTGGAGAACCCCGACCGGGCCCCCGTCCGGTCGATCGACGCGACCGAGATGACGTTGGGCATGTCGTAGCTGTCGCGTGCCCATGAGGCCGGGAAGCTCGGGTGGACGTCGATGTCGAGGTTGTTGTTGCCCGCCGAGGCGACCACCACGGCGCTGGTGGCGTTTCGGATGGCAGTGCGCAGGGTCTCGCCACCGCCCCCACCGAACGACGCGTTGATGACGGTCGCGCCGTTGGCGGCCGCATAGGTGATGGCCTCGGCCGCCTTGATGCTGCTACCGGTCCCGTCGGGACCGAGGAACTTCAGCGGCATGATCCTGACGTGGGGGGCGAGGCCGACGATGCCGAGGCCGTTGTCGCCGACGGCGCCGATGGTGCCCGCCACGTGGGTGCCGTGCGCGTCCGCGACGGGGTCGTCGAACACGGTGTTGTCGTGGTTGAGGAAGTCCCAGCCGTTGAGGTCGTCGACGTAGCCGTTGCCGTCGCTGTCGACACCCGCCTCGCCGTCACGCTCGGCGACGTTCACCCAGATGTTGTCGGCGAGGTCCGGGTGGGTGATGTCGATGCCGGTGTCCACCACCGCGACGATCACGTCCTGGCCGCGGCTGTGGGCCCAGGCCTTCGGGGCGTCGACGTCCACGTCGGCCACCCCGCCGGCCTGGCCGGTGTTGTGCAGCCCCCACAGGTGGCCGAATCCGGGGTCGTTGGTCTCGGCCTCGACGACGTAGTCGGGTTCGGCGTAGGCAACGGCCGACTCGCGGCTCATCGCCGCCATGACCACGTCCACGGCGCGGGCGGGCAGGCTGAGGACCTCGACGCCGAGCGACTCGACGACCTCGACGGTGCGCAGACCGTGCCGGACCCGCAACTGCTGTTTGGCATCTGCGGTCGCACCGCGCTCCCACGCGACGACGAGCCGGCCGGGGACGGTTTCGGCGCCATCAGCCTCGTCGGACGCCGCCGGAGCCGGCGCGGCCGCAGCCGGCGCGACCGGGACGGGGGCCGCGAGGGCCGACGTGGCGGGGCCGGCGACGGCCATGGAGGCGACCACGAGCAGCGACAACAACGCGGGCATGGGGCTGCGCTTGGACACGTGAGAATCCTCGGTGGCACGACCGTGCAGGGGCTCGATCGCCAGATCGGACAGATCGGGCGTCTCCCCAGGCTGTCGGCACGCAGGCCGCCGAGGTGAACGACTTGGTCGCACGACCGACCCGACGGCGCAGTCTGCGCGCGAAAGGTCACGGGGCCGCCCCCCATCGCGGCCCGCCGACGATGCGCAGCCACCGCGTCGACGCGCGGAGTTCAGCCCGGCGGCCCCGCCGGCATCTCGATGACGAACCGGGCACCGCCGGACGGGCCGGACTCGTAGCGGACGGTGCCGGCCTGCAGTCGGGTCAACTCCTGCACCACCTCGAGGCCGACGCCCGACCCCCTGGTGTCGTCGGACACGCGGGAGAACCGCTCGAACAGCCGCGGGACGAAATCGGGCGGCACACCCGGCCCTTCGTCGGACACCACGATCCGCACCGTCGCACCGTCGCCCGACGCATCGACGACCACGGGCGGCCGGCCGTAGCGGCAGGCGTTGCCGAGCAGGTTGCTCAACACCTGCTGCAGCAGGAACGTGTCGGCGAGCACCAGCAGGTCACCGTCGCAACGAACCTCGACCTCGCCGTTCGCCGTTGGCAGGTCCAGCACGGCCTCCTCGACGACCTCATGCACCGCCACGCTGCGCAGGCGCGGGTGGATCGCGCCACCGTGCAGGCGCGCCTCGACGAGGAAGTTGTTCGCGATCGTGCCCAGACGGCGCACGCCCGCGGCGGCGTGCGCGAGCACGAGCCTGGCGTCGTCCGCCTCGAGGCCGTCGCCGTCCCCGAGCAGTTGCAGGCTGGCCGCCAGGGTCGCGAGGGGTCCGCGCAGCTCGTGGGCGGCGATGCGCAGGTAGTGGCGTTCGGCCTCCATGGTCCGCCGCTCCAGCTCACGGACGCGACGGCGTTCGAAGACCCGACCGAGTTGGATGCCGACGTAGCGCATGGCGTCGAGCAGGCCGCGGCCGGGGGCGGCCGAGTCGGTGGAGAAGAACTCCACGACGGCGACCACCTCGGTGCCGATCACGACCGGGAAGGCCAGCGCACCGCGCAGCCCGACGGCCGTGGCCGCCGACGCCCGCTGGAAGTGCGGGTCGTCGGTGACGTCGGCGATCCAGGCCGGTGTGCCGTCGAGCACCGTCCGTCGCAGCGGGCCCGGCTCGGCGTCGAGCGGCAACGAGACCGAACGGGTCGCGGCGACGAAGGGTGCGTAGCGTTGCGGATCGGCGACGTGCCACTCGTCGGTGGTCTCGAGCCGGCCGTCGACGGCCACGAAGGCGTGGCCGACGGGCCAGCCGACCGCCTCGCAGACGGCGGTCAGGCCCCCGCGAAGCGCCGGCTCGACGTCGGTCGAGTCGTTGGCGATCAGGGTGATCGCCTCGTACAACTCGGCGACCGGGCTGAAGACATCCGTACGGTCCATCATCCCTCGCGAGGCGCTGCGTCGCGCCGGTCCGGGCCCGACGCCGTCAGGACGCCGAACCGTAGGCGAAGCGCGCCACCTCGGCGCCGGCACTGTCGCGCAGGACCAGCACGCCGCCGTCGTCGTCGAGGGCCTCGTCGTCGAGGCAGACGAACACGGCCTCGTCGGTGTTCTCGCCGCAACTGCTGTGCACGCGCAGTTCGGCGTCCGGGTCGATCTGGCGGCCGATGCCCAGCGGCAGCCGGACGCCGTCGTCGGTCTCGATGTACCAGCCGCCCATGTCGGTGCGGTGGTCCCAGTTGTTGCGGATCACCACGTGCTCGCCGGCGCCCTCGTCGAGGTCGTCGCCCTCTTCCGGGGCGGCGACCACCTCGGCGAGGTAGGCCGTGTCGTACTGCTGCACCTGGTCGTCGGGCAGCACGTAGATCCCGTCGGCGCCGCCACCGCAACCGACGGCGATCACCGCGACGGCCAGCCAGACCAGCCGCCGGGCGGACAGGAACCGATCAGGGCTGTGCATGTGCACCTCCATGGAGTGCCGCGTCGCCGACGGTGCCGGGCGACGGGTCGAACAGCACGCCGGGATTGAGGATCCCGTCCGGGTCCACGGCGTCGCGTGCCGCCCGCAGCGCGACCGCGAACGGCGCCGGCCGCTGCCGGTCGTAGACGGGCCGGTGGTCACGCCCGACCGCGTGGTGGTGGGTCGCCGTCGCTCCCGCCGCATCGATCGCCTCCCCGACCGCGGCCTTGACCTCGTCCCAGGCCGCGGCCGCCGCGCGGGCGCCCGCGATGCCGCCGAGGTCGGTGGGGGCCGGCGCGATCACGGTGAGGTACGGCGCGATCCCGTCGGGGTAGGCGTGGGTGGTGCGCACGGCGACCAGCGCACCGCCGCACAGCTCGGTGGCGGCACGCCGCGCCGTCTCGCGCAGCGTGCCGACCAGGTCGGCGGCCCGGTCCCAGGTCGTCGCGGTCTCGAAGGTCTCGACGACGGCGCCGAGGCGGACCAGTCCGTCCCGCAGGTA
>JAGXST010000134.1 GCA_018335555.1 Actinomycetota bacterium
CGGTGCAGGTACATCTTCTGGTCGTCGGGGCAGTCGTAGTTGACGACGTGGGTGACGCCGGTGACGTCGATGCCGCGGGCGGCCACCTCGGTGGCGACCAGGACGTCGGCCTTGCCCGAGCGGAACCGGTCGAGGTTCTTCTCGCGGGTCTGCTGGCGCAGGTCGCCGTGGATGGCGATGGCCGGGACCCCGAGGTCCTCGAGGTCGTTCACGAGCCGGTCGGCCATGTGCTTGGTGCGGACGAACACGTAGCAGCCACCGCGGTTGGGCGACTGCAGGATCCGGGCCAGCACGCGCGGCTTGTCCATGCGGTGCACGCTGAAGAAGTGCTGCGAGACGTTGGGGGCGGTCTCGTGCTCCTCGGTGTCGGCGCGCATGAACGTGGGGTGGTTCAGGTAGCGCCGCGCCATCTTGACGATGACGGTGGGCATCGTGGCCGAGAACAACATCGTGTGGCGACCCTCGGCCGGGGTGGCCTCGATCAGCCGTTCGACGTCGGGCAGGAAGCCCATGTCGAGCATCTCGTCGGCCTCGTCGAGGACGAGCACCTTTACCTGCGAGAGGTCGAGGTTGCCGCGCTTCAAGTGGTCGAGCAGGCGGCCCGGCGTGCCGACGACGACGTGGACGCCCGACTGCAGCGCCGCGATCTGTTCGTCGAAACCGACGCCGCCGTAGACGCTGATCGTGGTCAGGCCGCGCGTCTCGCCGATGCTGAGGTCGTCGTGGACCTGCTGGCACAGTTCGCGGGTCGGCACGATCACCAGCGCCTGCGTCGCGGCGAGGTCCGGGTCGATCTGCTGCAGCAGCGGCAGACCGAACCCGAGCGTCTTGCCGGTACCGGTCCGTGCCTGGGCGATCAGGTCGTTGCGACCGAGCGCCAACGGGAGCGTGAGCTCCTGGATCGGGAAGGGATGGATGATGCCTTGGGCCTCGAGTGCCTCGCAGAGGGCGGGGTCGACCCCGAGGTCGCGGAACGTCTTCGTCACGTGGGTCTCTCGTCCGGGCGATCCCGGCGAATGAACGTCACGTACGCCCGCTGGATCGCATCTCTCGTCCGGTGGGACGTGAAGTCGTCCTCGACCGGTGGCCGTGTCGCCGCGCGTCCCGGGCTGATCGGACGAGGCCGATCAGGCCTGACGGCGGCCGTGCAGGGCCATCACGAGGCTACCTCACCGGTCCCGGTCGGACGGGCACACGGCAGCGCGACGCGGCGCCACTAGCGTCGGGTTCGTGAACGAGGACCGGGGACACGACGTGAGCGGGCACCTGCGACGGGCCGGCGAACTGGTCGGGCGCTACCTCGACCACGTGCGCGAACACGCGCCGGTCGAGGCCACCCGCCTTGGCATCCGTGACCGTGACGGCGAACTGCCCGACCTGTCCACCGACGCACTGGCGGCGCGCAGCCGCGACCTCGCCGTCCTGGCCGCCGAGGTCCGCGCGGCGGCGGCAGCGCTGCCCGGACAGGTCAACGGCGACGACCGCGAGGCGGCCGCCGATCTGCGCCTGCTCGCGGACGACCTCGAGTACCGCCAGTTCCTGCTCGACGTCCGGCCGCGCTACGTGCTCGATCCGCTGGCCGCGCTCGAGACCATCTCGGCCGGGATCCACGAGCACCTGCGCCGGGTCGACCTGCCGCAGACCGAACAGCGGCGCCGACTCGCTGCCGCCACCGCCCGCGCTCGCCGGGTGCCGGTGCTGCTCGAGCAGGCCGGCAGCCTGCTGCGCTCCTCGCCGGCGCCGCACCTCGGCGTGGCGCTGGACCGCCTGCCCGGCCTGGTGAAGCTGGTGCGCGACGAGTTGCCCCGCCGGGCCGAGCAGATCGGCGGTGACGTCACCCATGCCCGCGATGCCGGTGAGGTGGCGGCGGAGGGGCTCGAGGCCTACGGCGCCCTGCTCGACGAACTGCACGACGAGCCGGCGGCCGGGTGGCGGCTCGGGCCCGAGCAGCACGAGGTGACCCTGCGAGCGGCCCTCGGTACGGCGATGTCGCCGACCGAGATCGAACGGCGTGCCCGCGCCTGGCTCGAGGAGATCTGCGCCGAACTCGCCGAGCTGTCCGGCGCGTCGTGGGAGCGCCGGTTCCCGGGTGAGCGCCGGCCCGACGACGTCAACGACCGCATCCGGCGCGTGCTCGCCCAGGTCGCCGACGGCAGCGTCCACCGCGACGACCTCGTCGCCGAGGCGCGCAGCGCCGTCGACGAGGCACGGGAATTCGCGATCGCCTCGGAGCTGGCCGACGTGCCGCCCGCCGACCGGCTCACGGTCACCGAGGCGCCCGAGTACCTGCGCGGCATCGCCGTCGCGTTCATCACCCAGGCCCCGCCGCTCGAACCCGACACCGGTTGCACCTACTACCTCTCGCCGGTCCCCGACACCTGGGACGACGACCTCGCCGAGTCGTTCCTGCGCGAGTACAACCCGGCCCAGTTGCGGTCCCTGGCCATCCACGAGGGGTATCCGGGCCACTTCGTGCAGCTCGAGCACGCGTCACAGCATCCGCGGGTGGCCCGTCGCCTGCTCGGTCGTCCCGCGTTCGCCGAAGGGTGGGCGGTCTACATCGAACGTGAGGCGGTCAAGGCCGGGTTCGGTGACGGCGACACCTCGGCGGTGTCCGGCGAGGACTACCGGCTCACCCAGCGCAAGCTCGAGTTGCGCATCGCCTCGAACGCGCTGCTCGACGTCGGCCTGCACGCGGGCGACCTCGACGACGACGGCGCGCTCGAACTGCTCACCCGCACCGCGTTCCAGGAGCGCGCCGAGGCCGAGGGCAAGCTCGTGCGGGCCAAGGTGACCTCGGGCCAGCTCTGTTCGTACTTCGTCGGCGGCGAGGAGATGTGCGACCTGCGGCGCGAGTTCGAGGCGGCGGCCGGGGCCGGCTTCGACCAGCGGGCCTTCCACCAGGCCGTGCTCTCGCACGGGACGCCGACGGTCTCGATCGTTCGCGACGCGCTGCTCGACGACGCGCCGGTACGACGACCGTTCGCTACAGGTGCCTGAAGACCTCGCGTCGGTTCCGACCTGGGATGTCGGCGACCGGGGCGACTACGGTCGCGCACGCAGCCGCCGCCCCCGCGCCCAGGAGCACTCCCGTGGCCTTCGATCTCGCGCTGACCGAGGAACAACTGCAGGCCCGCGACTGGGCCCGTGACTTCGCCCGCAAGGAGATCCGCGAACGCGAGGTCGACGGACTCCCGGCCCACCGCTACTACGACGAGGCCGAGGAGTTCCCGTGGCCCATCGTGCAGAAGGCGGCCGAGATCGGGCTGTACGGCCTCGACTACTACCAGATGGTCGGCCAGGACCCGACGGGTCTGACCTCGGCGCTGATCCTCGAGGAGATCTTCTGGGGCTGCGCCGGCATCGGGTTGGCCATCTTCGGCTCCGGTCTGCCGTTGGCCGGCCTGGTCATGACCGGGACCGGTGACCAGATCGGCACGTGGGCACCGCGCATCTTCGGCACGGCGGACGACGTCAAGGTCGGTGCCTACGCGGTGTCCGAGGCCGGCGCCGGTTCGGACGTGTCGAAGATCCGCACCCGCGCGACCAGGGTCGAGGGCGGCTGGCTGCTCAACGGCGAGAAGATCTGGATCACCAACGGTGGCATCGCCGACGTCCACGTCATCGTCGCCACCGTCGACCCGGCGCTCGGCCACCGCGGTCAGGCCTCGTTCATCGTCACCGGTGACGCCGACGGATTCACCCAGACCAACAAGACCAAGAAGCTCGGCATCCGCGCCTCGCACACGGCCGAACTGGCGCTGGCCGACTGTTTCGTGCCCGACGACCAGCTGCTCGGTGGCCAGGAGAAGCTCGACGCGAAGCTCGAGCGGGCCCGCAACCCCGACAAGCAGAGCCGCTCCGGTGCGCTGTCGACCTTCGAGGCGACGCGCCCGATCGTCGGGATCCAGGCCGTCGGCGTCGCCCGGGCCGCCTTCGATGCCTCGGTGACCTACGCCCAGCAGCGCGAGACCTTCGGCGTGCCGATCATCCGCCACCAGGCCATCGCCTTCAAGCTCGCCGACATGGCCACCGACATCGACGCCGCACGGTTGCTGTGCTGGAGGGGGATCAACATGGGCACCACCCAGACGCCGTTCACCAACGCCGAGGGCTCCATGGCCAAGCTGCACGCCGGCCGCGTCGCCGTGCGGGTCACCGACGAGGCGATCCAGATCCACGGCGGCTTCGGCTACAGCCGAGAGTTCGACGTCGAGAAGTTCCACCGCGACGCCAAGATCTACGAGATCTTCGAGGGCACCAAGGAGATCCAGCAGTTGGTGATCTCGCGTGCGATCACCCGCAACGGCTGACGATCCAGGTCGACCTAGGTCGCCCGCGGCCGCGCACGGGTGAGCACGTCCCGCCCGTCGCTGGCCAGTCGGACGGCCTGCGACGGGGTCAGCCGCAGCTTCGGTGACGCCGTCACGAGCCGGTGGGAGTGGACGCGGGTCGCCGGGCCCTGCGACACCGGTGCTGCCACCTCGACCGGCTCCTGCAGCAGTGGCGGTGCGCTCACGGGCGCCGGCGGGGGCACGGTCGGGGCCGCGGTGGACGCCGGGATGGCGATCTCGACCGTGGCATCCACGACGTCGGCCGGGGCGTCGATGACGTCCTCGACGGTGATCTCGGCCGGCTCCGTGGGCGCGGGATCGACGGCGATCGGCGTCATACGGGCCGTGAAGAGCAGGCGCGAGCTAGACTCGTGTGGCGCGGACGCCGGGGAACCGGCGGGACGCGACCGGCCCAGGCGGCTGGATCGTGGCCGCGTCGATCGGGGGGATCGGGGCACGGGACTCTCCTGGCGCTTGGGACGTCGAGGCGGTGTGGGACACACAGGTCTCCACGTGTCGGTTTCGGCAGGGGCGGTGGACAGGTGGAGCAGGTGAGCGAGACGCGCACGCCGTTGGACGTCGAGGCGGTGGCCCGGGCGATCACGTCCGTGCCCGGAGTACTCAAGGCGCAGGTCGTCCCGTCCGACAGGACGGGCAAGGGGCGGCTGCGTGTCCGCGTCGCTCCCGGCGAGGACCACGAGAGCGTCTCGTGGGCCGTCGCGGCCACGCTGCGGGAACGGTTCGGGATCCCACTCGACCCGGCGGCGTTCCGGCTGCGCCCGGCCGACGACGACCTCGAGGCCGGCACCGCCGCCCGTGATGCGACAGGACCGACGATGACTGCACGCGAGATCGAAGGACCCGAACGGGACCCGATCGCGGTGCTCGAGGACGCCGTCGTGGCGCGCATGGCGACCTCGGCCGGCGCGGTCGACGCGCCGACGGTGGCCGTCCGGGTCGAACGAGACTTCCACCGGGCCTCCATCGGCGACGTCGTGACCCAGCAGGGTGGCGCCGCCCTGTCGGTCACGGCCACGCTCGAGCACAACGGTCGGCAGGCACGCGCCGCCGTCGACGCCCTGGCCACGAGCCGGGCGCGCTGGCGCGCCGTGGCAGAAGCGACGGTCGCCGCGCTCCAGGAACTCACCGGCGGGCGGCTACGTGCTGAGATCGACCGGGTCACGGTCAGCACGGCCGAGCAACCCGCCACGGTCAGCGTGGTCCTGACGGCCCTGTTCGACCGCGGCGAGGAGGTCCTGCTCGGCGCCGCGCTGCTGCGCGACGACCCCGAACGCGCCGTCATGCGCGCCACCCTCGATGCACTCAACCGCCGCATCGAGCCGTGGCTCGCCGAGGCCACCGACGCCTGACCTGCCGCGGTTACGCGTCGGCGATCTCGAGGGCGACGTCGCGGGCCAGCGCCGCGTCCTCCCGCAGGTGGGTGCCCGGTGCCTCGAGCAGGTCGAGTCCCTCGCTTGCGAACCGCTGGGCGACGGCGACGCCGCGGCCGTCGCCGTGCCGGTCGAGGTCGTGCTGGGCCTGGGCCGCGAGCAGCGCCGCCTGCAACGAGCGGCCGAGCGTCAGCGACAGCCGGCGGGCGCCGTGCTGCAGTGCCGCCGGGCCGGCGTCGGCTGCCTGCTGCAACCACGATGCGGCGTGGTCGGCGGCGTCGACGGCCAGTTTGCCGACCGTCGCGACCGGCGCCGAGGTGGCCTGCATGGCGGCGTGGCGCACCTCCTCGAGGTAGGCGGCGAGCACGTCACCGGAGTTGATGGCTCGCAGCACGTCGAGCGAGAGGACGTTGGTGGTGCCCTCCCAGATGGGCAGGACCTGCGCGTCGCGGAGCAGTTGCGGCAGGTGGGTGTCCTCGATGTAGCCGGCCCCACCGAACGCCTCGAGCGCCTCGGAGGCACCGGCGATGCCCTGCTTGCCGGTGGTCAGCTTCGTGATCGGCAGCAGCAGGCGCAGGGCCAGCAGTTCACGTTCGGTGGCGACGCCGGCCTCGTCACGTCCGAGCAGCTCGGCGGCCCGGAAGGACAACTGCAGGGAGGCCTCGTGCTGGGTGCGCAGCCACGCGAGCGTGGCCTGGTGCAGCGGCAGGTCGACCAGCGCACCGTCGAACGCCTCGCGCCGCCGGGCGTAGTCGCGGGCCAACGCCAGCCCGCGGCGCAGTCCGGACGCCGCGGTCACCGCGTTCCACAGGCGGGTGATGGTCAGCATCGGGGTGATGTTGCGGGTGCCGTCGGCGGGGGGACCGACCAACTGGGCCACGGTGCCGTCCAGGGCCAGCTCGGCCGTCGGCATCTGTCGGGTGCCGAGTTTCGACTTCAGCCGCAGCACCCGCAGGTTGTTCAACGCCCCCCGCTCGTCACGCACCTCGACGTAGAACATCGCCAGGCCGCGTCCGCCGGGACCGTTGCCCTCCGGCCGGGCGAGGGTCAGCGCCATGTCGGCGGTGACGGCCGAGGTGAACCACTTCGTGCCGCTCAGCCGCCACAGCGGCCCCTCGGCGTGGGCGACCGTCTCGGAGCGGCCGACGTCGGAGCCACCCGCGCGCTCGGTCATCCACTGCCCCGATGTCCACGCGTTGCGCGGGTCGCGGCTGGTCAGGCGCGGCACCGCCCGCTCGATCAGGTCGCGGTCGCCGTGGACGAGCAGCGTCTTCGCGGCGCCGTCGGTCATCGCGAGCGGGCACGAGTACAGCGCGCTCGAGGGGTTGAACAGGTAGGCGAGCGCGAACTGGTGCACGCGCGAGTGCTCGCCGTGGGCACGTTCGTAGCCGGTGGCGACCACGCCGTGTTCGTGGGCGACCTCGGCGATCCTGTCCCAGTACGGCGAGGTCTCGACCTCGTCGATCCGGTTGCCCCAGGCGTCGAACGGGCGCAGCCGGGGCTCGTGCGCCGGATCGTCCATCGCGTCGGACCAGGTCTTGAGGTCGGTCGCGGCCAGCCGCCCCATCTCGGCCAGCGACGGCACCACCTCGGCGTGCACCTCCGCCGGCAGCACCCGCTCGAGGTAGCGCTGGATGGCGAGGTCGTCCTCCCATTCGTCGCGCAGCCGCGGCGGGTCCTGGAAGAACCCGGTCGACTCGACGGTGTCCATCGCCAACCTCCCAGCGAAAGTGCGGGGCGAACGAACCCCGCCGGATCGTTCACCGCTGAACCGTACCCGCCGAATGCCGGGGGCAACGAGCGAGCGAAGCGAGCGAGACGGGGGACCCGGCACTTGGAGTCACGCGTACATCACCACGGCGGCGGCGGTGGCGAGGTTGAGGCTCGACACCCCGGGGCGCATCGGGATGCGCACCCGGCCGACGGCCCGTGCGAGCAGGTCGGGACTCAGTCCGCCGCGTTCGGTGCCGAGCAGCACGGCGGCGTCGGGCGGCAGGCCGGCCACGTCGAGGTCGTCGCCGTCGGGGTCGAGGGCGACCAGGGGCCGCTCGATCTCCGGCAGCACGTCGACACGTCCGCATGCGGGCAGTGCGAACTGCAGCCCCGCGCCGGCCCGCACCGCGGTCGGGTGCCACGGATCGGCGTCGCCGACGACGCAGACCCCGGCGGCGCCGGCTGCCGCGGCCACCCGTACCACCGCGCCGAGGTTGCCCAGGTGCCGCGGATGTTCGAGTACGACCAGCCGGCCCGGCACGTCCGGCGTCGGCAGCGCGGGCACGTCGGGGCGGTGCGCGACGGCCAGGGCGGGGGAGGGCAGTTCGCGGCCGACCAGGTCCCGCCAGGTGTCGGCATCCACCTCGATGACCTCGACGGGCAGGACGACGTCGGGAGCCAGGTCGGCCAGCAGGCGCTGCAACTGGTCGCGGTCGGGCGTGGCGATCGCCGTCACCGATGCGCCGAACCGCAGCGCGTGCTTGAGCGCGTGGACTCCTTCCAACCTCACAACGGACGGGTCACGTCTCGCCGAGCGCAGCAACGCCACCCCGTAGGCTTGGTCCATGCCACTGCTCCTCGTGCTCGCGTTCGTCGCCGTCGCGCTGATCGAACTGGTCGTGATCCTCCAGGTCGGCCAGGTCATCGGGACGTGGCCGACGGTCGTGCTGCTCGTCGCCGACAGCATCTTCGGTGCGTGGTTGCTCAAGCGCGAAGGTCGCAAGGCGTGGCAGCAGTTCCGGTCCGCACTCGACCAGATGCGCTGGCCGGGCGACGAGGTCGCCCAGGGTGCGCTCGTCATCGTCGGTGGGACCCTGCTGCTGACCCCGGGTTTCGTGACCGACATCGCCGGGTTCCTGCTGCTGCTGGCCCCCACGCGCCGCATCCTCGCACGCCAGGTCCGCAAGCGCTTCCGCCTGCTCGACGTCGGCGCCGGCCCGGGCGCCGCACGTGGCCGGCGCAGCTCGGGACCCTCGGGCGAGATCCTCGACGTCGAGGTCGTCGAGATCGAGCGCGACGGACCCGACCGTGACCGCCCGGGCCGTGACGGCGGACCGGACGGACGTGGACCGGACGGACGCGAGCGGCCAGGCAGGGACCTGCCACCCGGCCAGATCTGAGTTGCGAACCGGGTAGGTCGCCTCGCTAGCGTCACGGCGCCGGAGCCGCGGAGGGCGGCTGGGAGCCCGGTCAGACGCGCTTGGAGACGTACGACATGGACGCGATCCGTCAGGCGATCCTGGACGGCGTTGCGGGGGACGAACTCGCCCGCATCCCCCTGCCCGAGACGATGCGGGCAGCCGTCGTCCGCAAGTCCGAGGTCGACATGTTCGGCGACCGGCCGACGAGGGACAAGGACCCCCGCGAGTCGTTGCACGTCGACGAGGTACCCATCCCGCCGCTCGGTCCCAACGAGGTCCTGATCGCGCCGATGGCCTCGGCGCTCAACTACAACACGGTCTGGACCTCGATCTTCGAGCCGCTGCCGACGTTCGGCTTCCTCGAGAAGCTCGGTCGTGAAGGCGACCTCGGTGCGCGCCACGACCTCGACTACCACATCGTCGGCTCCGACGCGGCCGGCGTGGTGCTGCGCACCGGTCCCGGCGTGACCCAGTGGAAGCCCGGTGACCGGGTCACGGTGCACTGCAACTCGGTCGACCTCGAAGGCCCCGAGGGCCACGAGGACTCGATGCTCGACGCGAGCCAGCGCATCTGGGGCTTCGAGACCAACTTCGGTTCGCTCGCCGACATCTCGCTGGTCCGCGCCAACCAGCTCATGCCGATGCCCACCCACCTCGCCTGGGAGGAGGCCGCGTCGCTCGGCCTGGTGATGGCGACCAGCTATCGCATGCTGGTCGGCGAGAACGCGGCCCGGATGAAGCAGGGCGACATCGTGCTGATCTGGGGCGCGACCGGCGGCATCGGCGGCTTCGCGACCCAGTTCGTGCTCAACGGTGGCGGGATCCCGGTCTGCGTGGTGTCGAGCGAGGAGAAGGCGGAGGTCCTGCGCGACATCGGCGTCCAGCACGTCATCGACCGCAAGGCCGAGGGTTACCGGTTCCTCGACGACGACGGCACCCCGGACATGGACGAGATCCGGCGGTTCGGCTCCAGGATCCGCGAGCTGGTCGGCCGCGACCCCGACATCGTGTTCGAGCACCCGGGCCGCCACACGTTCGCGGCGTCGGTCATCGTCTGCAAGCGGGGCGGCACCGTGGTCACCTGCGCGTCGACGTCGGGCTACATGCACACCTACGACAACCGTCACCTGTGGATGCGCCTGAAGAAGATCGTCGGGTCGCACTTCGCCAACTACAACGAGGCGTGGGAGGCCAACCGTCTGGTCGACCTCGGCATGATCCATCCGATCCTGTCCAAGACCTACCCGCTCGAGCAGGCCGCCCAGGGTGCCTACGAGATGCACCACAACCAGCACGCGGGCAAGATCGGCGTGCTCGTCGGCGCCCCCGAGGAGGGGCTGGGCGTGCTCGACCAGGCCAAGCGTGAGCGCCACGCGGAGGGCATCAAGACCTTCCGCGCATTCGACTGACACGACGGCGGGGGTGGTGCTGGCACCACCCCGGCATCGGCTGATCGGCGGGGGGACAGCACGACCGCAGGCGTCTATCGTCGGTCGTGGGGTTCGGGGCTGCGGCAGGGGTCCGCAGGAGCCCCTCGCACAGGGGGACGGGGCCATGGGGCACTCACAGGTGTGGTGTAGGCCGGCGGCGGGCACCGAACTCGCGCGGCGGCTGCTGTCGTGGTTCACCGGCGCGCTCGCCGTCGGGGCGCTGCTGGTGCTGTCCTTCCAGGTCGCCACGGGCGTCGAGGGGGCGTCCGAGGCCCTGCTGGTGCTGCTGGTGATGGTCGGTGCGTTGCTGGTGATCGGTACCGGGCGACGCCGACACCACGGCGCCGGTGCCGACGACGCGATCGCGGCCGGTACGGCGGCGGCGATCGACGCGCTCGACCGCGTCGAGCACCGCCGTCTCGAGCTCGGCACGCCCTGGCCGCAGCTCGTGATCGGTCCCACCGGCGTGAGCATCGTCGACATGTGCCCGGGCGTCGGGGCCCGCACCCTCACCCCGGTGGGCGTGCACGCGGCCTCGCAGCGACAGACGTGCGCCCGTTGCGGTGCCGCCCGGGCGGCCGCCGACCGCGCCCGTCAACTGCTCGCAGGTGTCGAGGACGGCCGTCTCGTCCCCGTCCGCGTCCTCGCCGTGGTCCCGCCCGGTACGCCGATCTGCCGCGACACGGGGCTCGAGGACGCCCTCGACGTGGTGCCCGCCGACCGCCTCCCCGACATGCTGGCCCGCGGGCCGGTGCTGCCGATGGCGCTGGTCGACCGTGCCTTCACTCGGCTGGCCTCGCTCTCGGGCGCCCTCGTCGACCGCTGATCCGTCGACGCCGAACCGTCAGCAGGCGGCGGCGAAGAACTCCATCGGCAGGGGGCTCAGGCAGCTCGGCCACCAGTGCAGCGCCAGGTACAGCGGCACGACGGCCCACGCGCGTTCGCGGGTCTCGAGCAGCACCGCGGTGACCGTGGCCGTTCCGGCGGCCAGTGCGCCCGCGTACAACCCGCTGAGCAGGTCGCCGCGGAACAGCCCGCCGAAGGCGAACACGTGCGCGACGCCGAGCACGATGACGGGGGTGAGGACCGCAGCGCGCGGCGCCATACGGCGGGTCTGCACGACCCGGTCGGCGACCAGCACCAGCGCGGCCAGCCCGGCCACCTGCAGCAGGGTGGGCAGCAGTTGCGCCGCGCCGAGCGAGCGCATCAGCCCGAGGACGAGCGCGACGGCGACGGCGCCGATGCCGAACGTGCGCAGCAGTTCGGTCAACGACACGTCGGGGGAGCGGAAGGCGTCACGGCCCCGGACCACCAGGAAGGTGGTCAGCAGCAGCGCGCCGAACGAGGTCACGACGAACGCGAGCAGCCCCAGCACGACGGCGGTGGTGGTTCCCACGCCGGAGAACCCCGCACCGCCGATGCGGCCGAGCAGCGCCGTGTCGCCCGGTCCGAGGCTGACGAACTGGCGCAGGACGCCGAGGGCCGCGACCGGGACCACCAGCACCAGCCCGCTGCGCCACGCCCGGGGACCGTCGAGGCCGAAGGCGCCGAGGCGCTGGTCGCGGTAGCGGGCGAGCAGCAGGGGGACGAGGCCGGTCAGGACGAAGATCCACACCAGGTCGAGCGCGACCCCCGTGACGCCGCCGCGGGGATAGAACGGAAACGCGGACAGCAGGCCGATCACGACACCGCCGAACAACGTGGTCGCGCCGGCCAGGATCACGTCGCTGCGCGCGTCTTCCCGGCTCACATACACGGCGCGGGACGCTAGCAGGCGCCGGCACGGGCGCCGGTCGACCACCACGTTGCGTGGGTACGCTCCGGCCTCGCTGCCCGGTGACCGGGCAGGCCGACCGCGGCCCGCCGTCGAAGACGCCTGAGGGGACAGCAGTGCTCGAGGCTTCGATGGTGGTGATCGGTGACGAGATCCTGGGTGGCCACGTCGCCGACGCGAACTCGGGCTGGCTGGCCGGCCGCCTGATGGCGCACGGGGTCCCGTTCACGCGCGTTCACGTCGTGCCCGACGAGTTCGACGCCATCGACGAAGCCCTGGTCGCCGAACTCCGGCGCACCCGTCCCCGCCTGATCGTGACCTCCGGCGGTATCGGCTCGACCCCCGACGACATCACCTACGAGGCCGTGGCCGCCAGCCTCGGTCGCGACCTGGTCGAGGACCCCGTCATCGGCACGAAGCTCGACGGCGCGCTCGCCTGGACCCGCGAGCAGGGCTTCGAGGTGTCGGACGCGTTCGCCGACCACTTCCGCCGCATGGCCAGGATCCCGGCCGGTGGCCGTCTGCTCCGGCACGGCTCGAGCTGGGTGCCGGGCGTCGTGGTCGACGTCGACGGTGGCTGCGACGTCGACGGCGGCGCCACGATCGCGATCCTGCCGGGGGTGCCGAGCGAGTTCCGCGCCATCGTGTCCCAGGCCCTGGAACCCGACGTGCTGCGCGACCGCAACCCGCTGCCGAGCACCGTCGAGATCGAACACGCCTTTCCCGAGTCGACCCTGAACGAGTTGTTCGCGCTCGTCATCGACCGCCACCCCGAGGTGCGGCTGGGCAGCTACCCGGGCGAGCGGATGCTCGTGCGCCTGCACGGGCCGGCCGAGCCGGTCCAGGCAGCGGCCGCGCTGATCCGCGACGGCATCGAGGAACTGCACCGTTCCCCGGGCGGCGCCCGACTGGCGGCTTCCTGGGCCGCCCGACGTGGCGTGGCGGGCTCCGGGGGAACATCGGGCGTGAGCGCCCCACGCGAGGAGACCCCGTGAACCGACGTCTGCTGTTCGTGCACGCCCACCCCGACGACGAGTCGTCGAAGGGGGCGGCCACGGCCGCCCGCTACGCCGACGAGGGTGCCGAGGTCGTGCTCGTCACCCTGACCGGCGGGGAGGCCGGCGAGGTGCTCAACCCCAGTGCCGCCGCGGTCGCACCCGAACAGATGGGGGCGACGCGGGCGCGCGAGTTGGAGGCGGCGGTCGCGGCGATCGGTTTCACCCGCACGTACGGCCTCGGCTACCTCGACTCGGGCTACCACGAGGACCCCGACGACGTCCCCGCCGGCTCGTTCGCCCGCACACCGCTGGACGAGTCCTCGGCCCGGCTGGCCGCGATCGTGCGCCAGGAACGTCCCCACGTCGTGGTCACCTACCCCGAGGACGGCGGCTACCCGCACCCCGACCACATCATGTGCCACGCCGTCACGATGCGGGCGCTCGAACTCGCCGAGGCTCCCGACGCCGACCTCGGCGAACTCGCCGGTGCCGACGCCGTCGAGGAATCGGGCGCCGACGCCGCGCCGTGGCGGGTGCCGAAGGTCTACGCCAGCGGGGTGTTCCCGGCGAGCCGCGTACTGGCCCTGCACGAGGCGATGCTGGAGCGCACCGGCGAGAGCCCCTATGCCGAGTGGCTGGAGAAGCGCGCCGACCGGTTCGAGGGTCCCGAACCCGACGCGCTGGTGGAGTGCGGGGACTGGTTCGAGCGGCGCGACGCGGCACTGCTGGCCCACGTCACCCAGATCGACCCGGACGGCTTCTGGTTCGCCGTGCCCCGCGACCTCGAGCGCGAGGTCTTTCCCTACGAGGGCTACCACCTGCTGCGTAGCGACGTGGACACGCGGCGGCCCGAGACCGACCTGTTCGCCGGCGTGGATGCCGACGATCAGGTTCAGGCGGCCACACCTGGTGGCGGCAGTTCGGTCGCGAGGTAGAACAGGCAGTCCTTGCGGGCCGCCTCGACCGTCCGGGTCATCATCACCGGCGTCGTCGGCATGGTGACCACGACCGTGCCGTCGACGACGGCGAAGTGCTCGGACGTGACGTCGCGTCCGTCTGCTGTCCGCGCGCGGACGGGCAGTGGGCGGCCAGGGTGGGTGTGGCCGAGGACGTGGCCGGCGGGCACCTCGACGAAGTTGTGGACGTCGGCGTCGGCGGCGAGCACCAGGTCGACCCCGTCGTCGAGCGGGCCACCGAAGCGGAACCTGATGTCGGGTTCGACCGTCACCTTGCGTAGTCCGCCGAGCAGGTCGAGGTCGCGGACCACGCGGTCGGTCTCGAGCGGCGGTGCGCCGAGGTAGCGGCGCAGGGCGTCGACGGCGAAGGCGAGCGACTCGGGCCGGCCGGGCAGGCCGCACTCGACGGCGATGGCGGCGCACTCGGCCTGGATCGCCTCCATCAGGGTGGCGGCCTGCAGGTCCCAGCGCAGCAGCGTGGTGGTGAAGATCGTGGCGAGGTTGAGCACCGCAGGATCGAGTCGCGGCACGATCGCGTAGAACGGGTTGTCGCCGGTGTTGTTGTGGATGTCCACGAGCGACTCGAGTCCGGCCGCACGCAGTTCGGCGAGGATGCCGGTCGCGGCGCGACGCTGGTCGGTGCTCGCCTCGTCGGGCGTCTCCCGGTCGTGGCCCCAGACCCGGTTGAAGTCCTCCTGGTGGTCGAGGTAGCGGTGCGCGTAGCCGGGGCCGTGGAGCGCGGCCTCGACGTTGCCGATCACGACGAACAGGTCGAACGGGTACGAGCGCTGACCCCCGCGCAGGACCCGCAGCATCGCCTGCAGCCCGGTCGACTCGTCGCCGTGCAGCAGCGTCACGGCCGCCCGCGGCGCCTGCTCGCCCGTCCCCGGTATCCGGACCAGGGTCGGTTTGCCGAGTTCGCGCAGCAGCGCCCGGTCCCCGAGGCCGAGCAGGCCGTCGGGGAACCCGTCCGGGAAGCGGAGATAGGCGGTGTCCACGGTCGCGCAGGATACGAAGTGGCACCTTCGTAGGCGTTCGCTGTGCGGTCGGGTGGCCGATCGGCGTGCGCACCGGCATGCTCGCCACGACCACCGGCGGCAAGCCAGCGCCCCGAACCCACCGAACTGCAGTCATGAGCGCCCCGGCACCGACCACGCCTGCCTCCCGGCCCGACGGCGACGTCACCGGGTCGGCGCCGCGCTGGCTCGGGGCGGTCAGCGGTCTGCTCGCCGCCGGCGCGGCGATCGGTGCGGGCGAACTCGTCGCCGGACTGCAGTCGAGTTGGCCCTCACCTGTGGTCGCCATCGCCGACCGGATCGCCGAATGGTCGCCGCAGGCGCTGACCTCGTGGGCGATCGGCACCTTCGGCACGGCCGACAAGCCGGTCACGATCGCCGGCATCGTCCTCGTGCTGGCCGCGGGCGCGGCCGCGCTCGGTGTGCTGGCCCGACGTCGCCCCGTCGTCGCGAGCCTCGGGGTCGCCGGCCTCGGTGGCGTCGCCGTCCTCGCCGGTGCGCTGGCGCCGGCGGG
>JAGXST010000135.1 GCA_018335555.1 Actinomycetota bacterium
GGCCGCCCGCCCCGGTGACGCCCAGTCGACACGGCGACGTCCATTCGGCAGCTGCGCCGACCCGCCGTCATCGAGTCCACCTCACGTCAACCGTGTCATGTGAGATCGAGGGTGTGACGCCACATCGAGGTCAATCTCGATCTGAGGTCACACCCGCGGGCTGCTGTCACGTCGCCCCGAGACGACCGTGGCAGAACGACCGGCCTGGATGGCTGCGATGTTTCACGGTCGCCGTCGCACCAACCAGATCCCTAGCGAGACGATGGCGAGCGCCATCCACTGCAGGCCGGACAGGTCCTCGCCCAGGACCCACCAGGCGAGAACCGCGATCTGGACCAGCATGGTGTTGTTGATCGCGCTCGACTCGGTTGCCGTGAGCGACCGCAACGTGTGATTCCACAACGTGAACGCGAACGCCGTGTTCACGATCGCAAGCCAGACGACGATGGCCCATGCGTCGAGCGAGAGCCGTGGCACCCCGTCGATCGCTACCCCCGCGAACAGCGTGAGCAGCCCACCGAGCGCCATCGTGGGTGTCGTCACGACGAGCGGCGACAGGTTGGCGTCACGGTTGACGAGGCGACCGAGCAGCGACGCGCCCGCGTTGGACGTCAACGCGACCACACCGACGACGAGCCCTGCCACGGAGGTCACGCCCAGCGCCGGGCCGAGGTAGATCGCAGCCCCCCCGGCGGCGACCGCCATGCCCAGCCACTGTCGTGTCTGTGCCGACTCCCCGGTCACCTTCACCGCGACCACCGTGACGAGCGCGGGTGTGAATGACAGCAGCAAGCTCAGCGTGGCCGCCGGCAGCAGATCGAGACCGACGAACTGCGCTCCCTGGGTCAGCGCGTACATGACCACACCCAATGCGGCCAGCTTCCATCGCGTCGCCGGGGTCGTCGAAGCCAGCTCGGCCCGTCGAGCAGGCGACCGCACCAGCCAGGCACCGAGTACCGCGGCGGCCACCGTGTACCGCAAACCCGCGAAGGTCAGCGGCGCAAGCTGTTCGGACAGGCCGATCTTGATCAGCACCCACGACGTCGACCACAGAAACGTGACGAACAGGGCTTGGAGCGCAGGGGTTGACGGACGAGCGAGAGAACGAAGCACTGGGAGCCTCTTTCGAGTCGAAGGCACGGCGGACCGTGCCGACGTCTCCCCTCGAGGCTTCTGTCCAGTGAGGTGCGAGCCGGGTCACTCCCCGGCCTTCCGTGGCGCTCGAACCAGACCCCCCAAACGGGAGCGGAACCCTAGCCACCCTTCAGTCAGCGCCATGCAGCCTAGACCACAGCGTGCGACGATCGTGACGGGCGAGGGCACGGAGGCCGTCGGGGCCGGGGTAGCAAGAACGCCCGCAGTAGCCACTCGGCCGGGATCGGGGGAGACCGGCCGTCGCAGCAGTAGTACCGTGGTAGCACCGACGATGGTGGGTGAAGTCATGGCTGTCAAGAAGATCTCTGTGGCGCTCGACCCCGACGTCGCCGAGGCGGCGGCATCGGCGGCGGACGCGCATGGGCAAAGCCTCAGCGCCTGGCTCAACGACGCTGCGCGGAGCCGCTTGGTCATCGAGAGCGGCCGACAGGCCGTTGCCGAATGGCAGACCGAGCACGCGGAGTTGACGGTGGAGGAGCGGGCTTCCGCGGAAGCGCTACTGGACGATCTGCTCGGCGCGGCACGCCGCGGTAGCGCGTGATCATCTATGACGCCGGCGCACTCGTCGCCGCGGAACGCAACGTGCGGTCGCTGTGGGCGCTGCACGACGCTGCCCTGCGACGTGACCTCTCCCCAGTGGTTCCCGCAGGCGTGCTCGCGCAAGTGTGGCGCAGTGGTCCTCAAGCGAATCTGTCGCGGTTGCTGAGGGGATGCACCGTCGCGCCGTTGGACGAGACGTTGGCTCGAACGGTCGGCACGTTGTGTGGTCAAGCCGGAACGAGCGATGTCGTCGACGCCTCCGTCGTCGTTCTCGCCCACGTCATGGCCGCGCCGGTGGTCACCGGGGATGCCGACGACCTGCGTGCACTCGCGGGCGCCGCCGGCTGGCCGATCACGCTCCACGAGATCTGACGAGCGAACGGAGAAGACCGTTTCCGGGCGAGGAACCGTCGCCCCATCGAGTCGTTCGCGTGCGCAGGTCAGAGGGGTGCGAGCGGGGGGACTCGAACCCCCACAGCCTTGTGGGCCACTGGGACCTAAACCCAGCGCGTCTGCCAATTCCGCCACGCTCGCAAGGGCTGCAGCGTAGGCCGGTGGCGAGACCCCGTTGGACGCGGAGAGCACGAGCACATCGCCCCTACCGCCGGCGACCGTGCGTCGGACTCGTGCTCGGCACCGCCTTCGGCTGGGTGACCACGCGGATCCTGGCCGACCAGGGCATGTCGGCCTTCCGGGTGCCGGCCGGCCAACTCGCCGCGGCGGTGGTGCTCGCGCCGCTGGCCGGTGTACTGGCCGCGGTGCTGCCTGCCCGCGGCGCCGCGCGGCTCGCGTCCTACGCGCCGTAACCGTCGAGTGAGCCCGCTGCCGCCGCGCTGGCGGCGTGTTCGACCTGCAGGTACCTCACGAAGTGGAGCAGTTCGTCGATGTCGAACGGCTTGGTGATGTAGTAGTCCGCACCTGACTCCCAGCCCTCCCACACCTCCGCGTCGCTCGCCCGGGCCGTGAGCAGCACGATCGGGACATGTGCCGTCTGTGGGTCGGCCTTGATCTGGCGAAGCGCGCTCAGACCGTCCTGCTCCGGCATCATCACGTCGAGCACGATCAGGTCGGGCTGGATCACGGCGGCGTTGCGGCAGGCCTCGCGACCGTCGCCGAAGGCGTGGACCTCGAATCCCTCGGCCAGCAGGTTGAGCACGAGCAGATCGCGCAGGTGCGGGTCGTCGTCCGCCACCAGCACACGACGGATTCCCGTGTCCCCGGTCATCGCGCGTCTCCCTCTCCCGCGACGGCGACCAACGCCGTCGTAGTCGTACCGTCGGCCTGGATCGCTGCAGATCGAGTCATTTCCACCGGACGGGCCATCGCCGCCGGCCGCGTTCGCGCGATCGCCGGCGCCGCGGGTCGGTCGACGACGGCGCTGGTCGATGATGCATCCGTGATCGCGGCGCTCAACGTGAGGATGAACCGCGCCCCGCCCAGCGGCGCGTCCTCGATGGTGAGGCTGCCGCCGAGTCGGTGGGCCAACTCTCGGCACAGCGACAGGCCGAGACCCGTCCCCCCCTGCCGGCGGGTGGATGACTGGTCGAGTTGGACGAAACGCTCGAAGACCCGCTCATGGTCCTCGGGCCGGATGCCGGGTCCGTGGTCGCGGACGCTGACCTCGACCTTGCTGCCCGACCGCCTGGCCTCCAGGACGATCGGCCCGTCGGGGGCGTACTTGCGCGCGTTGTCGACCAGGTTGCTCAGGATCCGACGCAGCTTCTCGCTGTCCGCCATCACGGCGAGATCGTCGGCCGTCGGCCGGACCTCGACACGGTCGCCGGTGAGCGGACGGAACTGTTGACAGACGTCGGCGAACAGCGGTGCGAGCGGAACGGCGACGCGCTCGACACGCAGGTCGTGGTGATCGGCCGCCGCGATCAGCAGCAGGTCGTCGATCAGGCTCTTCAGACGCACGCCCTGCGACAGCCCCATGTCGAGCAGTCGCTCACGCTCGTCGTCGGGCAGTCGATCGGCGAGACGTTTGATCGTCTGGACAGAACCGAGCATGGCGGCCAGAGGTGTGCGCAGCTCGTGCGACACGGCCGCGACGAATTCGCCCTTCTGGCGGTTCAGGGCGAGCTGTTGCTCGAGGGCCTGGCGAACCTCGGCGTGGAGTTCGACGTTGTCGATCACGGTCGTGGCGTGGTTCGCGAAGGCGGTCAGCACGTGCGACCGATGTCCTTCGTGTTCGTCGCCCGGCAGTTCGCGGAACACCACCAGCACCAGGGTTGCCGACTGGCCGGTCATGGCGGCCCACGACAGGCTGAGGAATGGCGGGAGTTGCTGGCGGAAGTGCCTCGGGACGTCACCCGTGGCGAGTTCGCCGCCCTGGCCCGGACCGACGGTCTGGATGAGCGTCTCCAACAGCACGGGCGACGCCGCACGGACCCCGCCGTCGTCGACCAGGATGCCGACGCGCTGCCCGTCGGGGCGCACGAGGCAGGACACCGCCGAAGCGCCGGTCACCAGCGTCCGTGCCTCGCCGGCGATCTTGCCGAGCATCTCGGACAGGTCGACCAGTTCGGCGAGGTTGGACGACGCGGTGTGGAGGCGTTCGATGTGCTGGCGCTCGACGCGTTGCTGGGCGACCGCGCGGGTGCTGACGAAGACGACCGCCAGGACCGGTGCGAACAGCAATGGCGCGAGCATCGTCTGCTCGAACAACAGCAGTGCCGCGAGGCCGAGTGTCGAGGAGAACACCAGTCCGACGATGGCGGCGGGGATGCACTCGGCGACCATGGCGCGGAAGGGGCGTCCCTCGGCGATCGCGAGCACGGCTGCGGTCGACAACAGGTCCCACAGGACACAGGCGGCGATGGCCGCCACGCCGGCGACCCAGGCATACGGATCGAGGGGATCGGTACGGCCGAAGAGGGCGAAGGTGGTCGCCGCGGCAACCAGGCCCCCGAACATGTGCACGGTGTTGAACAGGGCCTTGAGGGCCGGCTGCCGGTGCCGGAGGGCACCGACGCACTCGGCGAGCATGCCGGCGGCGATGAACCACCACGTACCGACGTGGAACAGTCCGGCGAGGATCAACACGTCGGCCGGCGTCAGCAGGAAGCTGTGGCGACGAAACTCCACGAACATCCGCGGCAGCAGTGCCAGCACGATGACCGCAGCCGTGTAGCCGGCCAGGACCGGGACGGACACGTCGCCGGTGAGCGGACCCTGGCGGGCGATGACCCAGAGGCCGGCGCCCGCCAGCGCGAACTCGCCGGCGGCGAGCGTCAGGACCCGGGCTCTCATCTGGTCGGTGCACCGTCCCAGCGGGATGCGGTCCAGTCGACGCCGACCCAGCTGCGGTCGCCCGACCAGTTCGATCCTGCCCACGCCATGCGGGCCCAGGCCATGCGCGCCCAGGCCATCCGCGTGAAGTTCTCGTCCGCCCAGGCCATGCGGGCGAAGTTCGCATCGGCCCAGGCCATGCGTGCCCAAGCCATCCGGGTGAACTCGGCATCCGCCCAGGCCATGCGCGCCCAGGCCATCCGGGTCCACTCGCCGTCGGCCCATGCCATGCGCGCCCAGGTCTCGTCCGGCGACGGTGCGCCGTCCTGTGCCCAGGGCATGCCGCGCTTCACGTGCCCGGCCAGACCCTTGAACGCGATCGGGTGGTCCTGTCGCCAGTCCGCGTCGGCGGGAGCTTCGTCCGCGGCGGCCAGATCGACGGCCGGGGCGATGCTGCCGGTGATCGGGGCGCCAGTGGTGACCAGTGCGCCCTTGAAGTCGTCGGGGGTGGCATAGGGGCGGAACTCGGCCAGCGCGGCGACCGCGCCCGACACCATGGCCGCCGACATCGACGTGCCGCTGCCGCGGAAGTGGCCCTCGCCGATGCGCGCCTGCGGATGCTCCTCGTCGATGTGTGACCCCACGGTCCGAAGCGAGAGGACGCTGGTCCCGGGTGCGAGGACGTCGGGCTTGTGCCCCTTGTTGACGCGGCCGGCACCGGACCAGTCAGGCACCGTGTCGTCGTGCGTCACGGCCGTCCCGTTGGTGTCCGTCGACCCGACGGTGATGATCCAGGGGTCCCGGCCCGGCGAGGTCACCGTGCCGCTGCCGTTGTTGCCGGACGCCGCGACCACCGTGATGCCGGATGCCCACGCGGCCTGTACCGCCGCCGAGAGCGGATCGGCCTGCGGGGCCCGGTTCGTGGGGACGCCCAGCGAGAGGTTGAGGACCCGGATGCCGAACTCGTCCTGGTTGACGACCACCCAGCCGATGGCGTCGAGGACCTTCGAGAGGCTCGTGACGCCGTCGCGGCCGGCGAGTTTCACCGACACGATGTGCGCCCCGGGCGCGACGCCGTGGATGTCGCCGCCGTTCGCACCGCCGTTGCCCGCGATCAGGCCCGCCATGAACGTGCCGTGACCGTAGCTGTCGTTCGGGTGGCCCTCGTCGCTGTAGTCGGGGCCGGGGATGACACGGCCGGCGAGTTCCGCTACCTCGGTGACGCCGGTGTCGAGCAGTGCGACGCCGACCCCGGAGCCGGTCTCGGTCGACCAGGTGTCGCCCGGGTTGAGGGCCTGCAGTTGTTCGGTGCCGTTGCCGTCGCCGACCTCGGGGTCCGCGGCGGTGAACTCGAGAGCGATGTCCTGGGTGACCGTGACCGTGGGGTCGGCCTGCAGGGCCGTCAGCGTCGCGGGCGTCACGTCCGCGGCGGCGGCGCCGATCAGTTCCAGTTGGCGTTCGACCTCGCCGCCGTGGCGGGCGACGGCTTCCGACGCGGTCTGCGCGTCGGCGGCCTGCACGATGACCGCCGTGGCTTGACCGCTCTCGGTGCCTGCAGCCGTCTGCGGCGCGGCCATCACGCCGGCGCCGAGGGCCGCGAGGGCGAGGCAGGCGACCAGACTTGCCGGACGTGAACGCATCATTGGCTTTCCTTGGCGGCGCTCGGGCCCGGTGCGTCCCTGCGCCGGGCGGGCAACAGCCCTGCTCCTTCGGTGATCGGTGGCCAGGGCCCGAACCTTGATCCTTCCGGCCGAAATTGCCCCGAAAGGCGGGCGGAGACCGGGACGACACGGTCATTTCGGACTACGTCGCCCCACCACTCATCGCGCGGTGCGCTGCCGTGCCCATGCCAGGGCGCCGGGCGCCATGCCCTTGAACTTGGGCACCTCGTGCAGTTCGGCGACCAGCAGCGCCGACCCG
>JAGXST010000136.1 GCA_018335555.1 Actinomycetota bacterium
ACCGCCACATGGCGGTCGCAGGCCTTCGGCGTGGCGCCGCCTCGAGCGCGCACCCGCACCGTCCAGGCGCGCACTCTCACCCGAGGGTCAACTCGTCCCACGCCCGGTCTCACACACCCGTCCGACGATGGCGGCAGCCGAACCAGGACTGCACCGATGACCAGCATGATCGCCACCCCGCCAAGCCACGCCGGAAGCCCGAGGTCGCTACTCGTCGCTCGCGGGCCTTCGGTAGACGACGTCGTCACCGCGGCCTCCGACGCGGTTGCCGGCCTCTCGCTCGAAGACCCCCGGTGGGAGACGGTCGGCGCCCGACTGACCGCCGTCGTCGACGCCACCCGGCTGGCCTGTGGGCTGGCCGGCTCCCCGATCGGGCCGGACGAGCCCGTGGCCCCGACGATGCGGTTGCGCGACCTCGGCCGGCTCGCCCAGATCATCGCGGGAGGCAGGACACCGCGTGACCTCACCGTCCCCCGGGCGATCGAGGAACTCCTATGGTCGCTGCAGGTCGCAGCCGCCTGAGGCGAGGACTGCCATGAGCCTGGAGTTGTTCCTGCTCGGCCACCCTCGCGCCGTCCGCGACGGTCGCGCGGTCGACACGGTCCGCGGCGCGAAGGCGTGGGCCCTGCTCGCCTACCTGCTGTTGCACGACGGGCAGGCCGAGCGCCGGCGCCTGGCGGCGTTGCTGTTCCCCGACGCCGCCGACCCGGCGGCGTCGCTGCGCTGGAACCTCTCCCAGCTTCGGCGCGGCCTGGGCGTCGACCTCGATGGTGATCCAGTGATCCTGACGCTGCCCAGCGGGACGCGGGTGGACCTCGACGTCCTCGCGCACGGCGAAACGGCCGAGGCAGCCGACGTCGCCCTCCGCCACGAGACGCTGCTGGAAGGTGTCTCTCTCGACGGCATCGAGATCTTCGGCGACTGGCTCCAGAGCAAGCAGCACCACGTCGCAGCGTTGCGCGCCGCCACGCTGAGGGAAGCGGCCATGCTTCGGCTGTCCGGGGGTGATGCGCAGGGCGCAGCGACATTGGCCGAGCACGTCGTCAGGCTCGAGCCCTTCGACGAGAACGCCGTCGTGCTGCTGGTCCGTGCCCTTCGGGAGGCCGGACGCCCCAGCGAGGCGCACGCCGTCGCGGAGTCGACCGCCGTGCGGTTCCGCACCGAACTCGGCGTCGAGCCATCGGCCGCGTTGTGGTCCGCGGCGCACGCCTCGACCGGTGGGCCGGCGCGCAGCGGAGGCGTCGCGGCGGTACAGGCACAGCTCGAGGCCGGCGAGGCAGCCATCGCCGCCGGGCTGCCGGACGCCGGCATCGATGCCCTCCGTGGCGCGTTGGGCGGCGCCCGAGCGCTCGACGACCCGGGGCTGCTGGCGAGATCGCTCACGGCGCTCGGCAGCGCCCTGATCCACGCGATTCGTGGGAGCGACCAGGACGGTCTCGCCCTGTTGCACGAGACGATCCCGATCGCCGCATCGGAGGGCCTGTCCGGTGTCGCGGCCCGGGCCACCCGCGAAGTGGGCTACGTCGACATGCTGCGTGGACGCTACGAGCGCGCCCACCGCTGGTTCGCCACGGCCACGGACCACGCGGTTGGAGACGACGAGGAGCTCGCGTGGATCGGGGCGTTCGCCGGTGCTGCCAGGACCGATGTCGCCGACCATGCCTCCGCCGCTGGCCTGCTCGACGAGGCTGTCGGCAGGGCCGCGGCGAGCGACTCGGTCCCGGCGCTGGCCATGTCCCTGGCGATGCGGGGCCGCCTGCGCCTGTTCAGCGATGACCGGTCCGGGGCCATCCAGGATCTCGACCGGTCGGTCGCTGCCGCGCGCACGGCCGGATGGCGCTCGTTCGTGCCCTGGCCCCAGACGATCCGCGCAGAGATCGCCTACCGCAGTCGCGACCTCGACCTCTCCACTTCGATCCTGGAGATGGCACACGCAACCAGCCTGCAGGTCGCCGACCCGTGTTGGGAGTCGATGGCACTGCGCGGGCTCGGTCTCGCGAGCACGGCCGCCGGCGACGTCGAAACTGGTCTGGGTCTGCTCCAGGACGCCCCGCGCCAGTGCCGACGGCTGCCCGACACCTACCTCTGGATCGAGGCGTACGGTCTCGACGCCCTCGCCGACGTCAGCAGTCAGCGGGGGCTCGACGCAGCTCCTGGCTGGATCGACCGACTCGAGGAGCTCAGCGTCCGTCACGGCATGCGCACCCTGAGCGCCAACGCGGCCGGCTACCGCAGGCGCTGAGCAATGCTGCCCGGGGTCCCCATCGGGACTGGCGGCACGCGGCCTGTCCGCGCCGGCGCCACGACGTGCTCCCCCTCGAGGGCCGTTACACCTCGCGGTCGGCCGGCGTCTGCGTCAGGGCGTCTCGCAGATGCGCGACGACCTCGGGCATGACCGGCAGGAAGCCGTCGAGGTTGCGATGGCCGGCGCCCGGGACGAGCCGCAGGGTCGCTGACGGGCCGCTCTCGGCCAGCCGCCGCGCGTCCTCGGCGGGGACGGTGTGGTCGGCGAGGCCGTGCAGGACGAGCACCGGCGCGGCGATCCGCTCGATCGTGTGCAGCGGCGCGAAGTCATCGAAGCGGAGCCCGATGGTGCGCTCGATCGTCCGCAGCGCCGCACGGACGAGCGCCCGCGGGGCGTGGTAACGGCGGAAGGAGCGGCCGATCACCTCACGGGGATGGGCCATCGAAGCGATGCTCACGACCGCCGCGATGCGGGGGTCCCGGGACGCGACCAGCAGGGCCGCGCCCGCCCCGACCGAGTGCCCCACCAGGGCGATGCGGTCCGCGTCCACGTCGGGTCGCTCGCGCAGCCACGCGACCGCTGCCTCGAGGTCCTCGGCGAACCGGGGCATCGACATGAACTCCGCCGCGTCGCTGCCGCCGTGGCCCCGGGCATCGACGAACAGCATCGGCAGGCCCGCCCCGATCACGGCGGGTGCGGCCGGCAGCAGATCCTCGGCGGCGCTGGCCCAGCCGTGCATGACCACCACGACCGGATGTGCCCCACCGTCCTCAGCCCCGACGGCCGGGAGGAACCAGCCACGCAGCAGCGTCCCGTCGACGGTCGCGAACTCGACGTCGTGGGCTTCGAGATCGAAGTCCGCCGGCGTCCGGTGGACCGACCGCACCGGCAGGCGGTACAGGCGCAGGAGCAGGGTCCGCAGCAGCATCTGTCGAGCGTATGGCCTCTGGTGGTCAGCGGGCTTCGATCGGGTGGACGCGGGCGCGCACGTGGACGACGAAGACGAGGAGGGCGGCCACGACGAGGTTGCCGACGATGCTCTGGGTCTCGCCCCGGGTCGCGTGCCAGCCTGCGGCCGACGGCATGATCAGGATGAGGCCGGCGGCCGCGAGCGGGGTCAGACGGGGGGCGGTGCGCGTCGCCGCCGGCAACACCAGTCCGAGTCCGCCGGCGATCTCGGCGAGCCCTGCGATCCAGTGCAGCGGGGTGGACAGGTCGTACATCCATTCCATCGGCGCCGGCAGACCCTCGGGTACGACGAAGTGGATCAGGCCCGTCACCACGAAGTAGATGCCGAGGAAGATCTGCAGCCCCCAGGCGGTGCGATGCATGGCGTTCTCTCTCTCGCGCGTCATCGCGCGGTCGTGTTCTAGGGTGGCGGCCCGTGGACGTCGGCACCGGTAGCCGATGGTCGCGAGCGCCGTTCGGTTTCCATCCACGCGAGCGGGTCGTCGAGCACGTCCCGCGCTTCCACGGCGCGCCCCGCCGCATCCTCGCCGACGGCGTCCAGGTGGACCCGCCGAACGAGCGTTGCGAGTTCGGTTGCGCGCTGTCCCGCCATGTCTTCGGGCATCGCGAACGCCAGCCGCTCCCCCGGCAACAGCACACGGGCACGCCGGTGCCGCTCCAGCACGGGCCGGGACCCCGGATCGCGCGGCTCGAACCGCAGGGTGGCCTCCAACGCGAACACGGCGTCGCGGCCGGCGTTGACCACCGTCAGCGGCACCTGCGGGTCCTGGCCGACGTCGATGCGCAGGATGACGGATCCTTTCGGTCGCTCGGGCGGGGCGGCCTCGCGCAGACCGGCTTCGCCTTCGATGTCCAGGTGCGGGAGCAGGCGGCCGAGCCAGGTCGGCATCCACCAGTTGCGGTCGCCGAGCAGCACCATGGTCGAGGGCACCAGTGCGACACGGACGATGGTGGCGTCGACCAGCACGGCCACGGCGAGGCCCAGTCCGATCTGCTTGATGATGATGTTCTCACCCAGGGCGAACCCGGTGAACACCACGATCATGATCAGTGCGGCAGAGGTGATGACGCGAGCGGTGTTGCTGATCCCGGCGACGATGCTGTCGGTGTTGTCGCCGGACTCGAGGTATTCCTCGCGGGTGCGGGACAGCAGGAACACCTCGTAGTCCATCGAGAGGCCGAACAGGATGGCGAACATCAGCATCGGCACCATCGACACCACGGGTACCGGGCCGTCGAGGCCGAACAGGCCCCCGAGCCACTCCCACTGGAACACCGCCACCACCGCCCCGTAGCCGGCCCCGATCGAGAGCACGTTCATGACCGCGGCCTTGATCGGCACCCACACCGACCGGAACACCATCATCAGCAGCAGCAACGACAGGGCGATGATGGTGGCGATGAACCACGGCAGGCGTTCGCCGGCCCGGTCGGTCAGGTCGATGTTGCTGGCCGTGATCCCGCCGACATAGGCCTCGCCGTCCGTGCCGGCCAGCGCCCCGGGGATGGTGTCCTCGCGGAGGCGGTGGACCAGGTCCTCGGTCTCCTGGTCGGACGGGCCGGTGCGGGGGGTGATCTGCATGACGGCGGTGTCGCCTGCGGCGTTGGGCATCGCGGGCGACACCTGCGCGACCTGCTCGTCGGTGGCGATGGCCTCGCGGAGTGAGACGAGGGTGGTCTCGGCGTCCTCGGAGGGCAGGTCGACGGCGAGGACCAGCGGGCCGGAGAACCCGGCGCCGAAGCCCGCGACCAGCAACCCGTGCGCCTGTCGCCGGGTCTCCTCCTCGGCGGCGGTCGAGGCGTCGGGCATCGCCAGGCGCATGTCCAGCAGCGGAAGTGAGAGCAGCCCCAGGACGAGGACGCTGGCGATGAGGTAGCGCCACGGCCGCTCGGCGACGTGCCGGGCCCAGCGCCCCCAGAAGTTGTTCTCGCCGGCCTCGACCCGGGCCTTCATGCCGGGCAGGCGGAGCCGGTCGATGCCCGCGCCGGCGAAGCCGAGCAGGGCCGGGAGGAGGGTGACGGATGCGACCACCATCACCGCCACCACGATGGCCGCGGACGCGCCCATGATGGTCGCGGCGGGGATGCCGGCGACCACGAGCCCACCGATGGCGATGATCACGGTGCCACCGGCGAAGACGACGGCCTGGCCCGCCGTGGCGTTGGCACGCCCGATCGAGTCGATGACCCCGGCGCCTCCGGCGAGGTTCTGCCGGTGGCGGGTGACGATGAACAGGGCGTAGTCGATGCCGGCGCCGAGGCCGAGCATCACCCCGAGGAGCAGGCTGGCGGAGGGCACGTCGACCACGTTGGCGAGCAGGCGGATCAGCCCGGCCCCGGCGGCGAGCCCGAACAGGGCCAGGCCGAGCGGCAACCCGGTCGCGATGATCGAGCCGAACGCGACGAGCATGATCAGCAGGGCGGCGCCGATCTTGATCGCCAGCTCGGCGCCACCGAGCGTCGGCGACTGGTAGTAGGACGGCAGTTCACCGCTGAGCTCGACGTCGAGGCCGAGGTCACGACCGACCTCGACCGCCGCATCGAGTTCGTCGACCGCGTCCCGACCCAGCTCGCCGATCGGCAGGGCATAGCGCACGTCGGCGAACCCGGTCGTGCCGTCGGCGGACAGCGAGCCCCCGCGACCCCCGACGGGGTCACCCACGACCGCCACCGTCGGGATCTGGCCGACCGACTCGAGCGTGGCCGTCACCGCGCTGGCCCGGTCGGGGTCGGAGAGCTGCCCGTCCGCGGTGTGGAACACCACCCGGGCCGAGCCGCCGGACTGTTCCGGGAAGCGCTCTTCGAGCAACTGCTGGGCCTCGTACGACTCCGTCCCCGGGATCCCGAACTCCTCCGAGAACTCGCCGCCGACGCCCTGCGCAGCCCCGATCAGCACCGCGACCGCCAGCACCCAGGCCAGCAGCACGCGGCGCCGGTGCTGCGCGGCCCAGGTCCCCACCCCGTACAGCCATCTGGTCACAGAACTCTCCTCGTCGGCATGTCCCGGTACCGCGTGCGCGGCTCTGTGAGACGTTATGTCTCAGACCGTACTCTGATACAGTCTGTCTCGCAACTACGGCTTCCGGGTCCGCCCATCGAGGCGCCATGTCCTTGCGCAGTAGGGTCCGCCGCATGGCCACGCCCTTCGACGCAGAGGACCCCCGGGTCGCACGCACCCGCGAGGCGGTCCGCGAGGCGGTCCGCTCGCTCGTGCAGCGGGCCGGCTTCGAGGCCGTCTCCCACCAGCAGGTGGCCGAGGAGGCCGGGCTCGGCCGGGCCACCGTCTACCGCCACTGGCCCACGCGGACGGATCTGCTGCTCGACGCCCTGGCCGAGGTCGAGGTACCTCCGGTCTGGCAGACGACCGGTGACCTCGGCACCGACCTCACCCGGGAACTCGACCGCCTCCGACGGACGCTCGCTTCACCGGTGGTCCCGGAACTCGTCGCCCTGATCGGCCGCGCCGAATGGGACCCGGAGCTGCGCGAGACCAAGCGGGAGCTGCTCGCATCGGGCACCGCCGGGCTCCGACGCACCCTCGAGGCCGGTATCGAACGGCACGAACTCCCGGCGGACCTCGACCTCGACACGACCATCGCGCGTCTGGCCGGGCCGCTGTTCTACCGGCGGGTGCTCGCCCACGCTCCCATCGACGACGGCTTCGTGGCGCGCATCGTCACGGGGTTCCTCCTCGAGGCATCGAGCCGGCCACCGGAGAGCTGACGTCGGGACGTAAGCGTCGGCGGCCGACCGAAGGTGCGCCCGGTCAGAACCCGAGCATGGAGCCGAGGTCGCCGCCGCTGTCGTCCTCCCAGGCCTCCTTGCGGCCGCCCTTGACCCACTTCTTCTCGTCGAAGCCCTTGACCTTGCCGCGTTCCTCGTGGCGCTTGGGGTTGGACTGCCACGCCTTGAGCGCGATCTTGTCGTGGTCGCCCCCGAGCACCTTCGGATAGTTCTTCTTCTCGAGCTTGGTCTTGCCGGGTGGCGCCGAGCCTTCCTCCTGGTCGGCCCACTTGACCTGCGACGAGTTGACGACCGCCGTGTCGGGCTGGGCCAGATCGCGCTGGTAGTGGGCATGCACGACGAGGTCGGGCACGTCCGGGAGGGTCCGCGACACCGAGAAGCCACCCTTGGGCGTGTCGAACGAGGACACGTAGCTGCCCTTCACCGGCCCGGCCGGCGGCAGCACCTTGTCGACGATGTAGCCGACCCATTGCGAAATCAGGGGGCCGTCGGCCTTGGGGTGTTTGCGGACCTCGGCGAGCTTCTGGCCGGCGACATCGGGCGGCAGCACCTTGGCCTTGGAGTTGGGCGCCGCCGGCTTCACGTCGGTGGTGTCGTCGCGCTGCAGCAGCATCGCCGTCGCCGCGTTGCCGGCGGTGGACTGGAGCTGCTGCACGGCCGCGATCGGTGGGGCGACCGACGACGTCGTGGCCTTCGCCGTGTCCGACGACACCGCCCTGGTTGCGGTGCCGCCGACGGTCTGGTCGTGGATGCCCATGGGCCGCTCCGAGCGCTTGCGTCGCACGCACCTGCGCAGCCGCGAACCTACGTCCTGCAGCCCGCCGAGGGGGCCGCAAGGCGCAGGCGACCGTGAAGATTTCCCGGAGACCCGGGCCCCGGCGCTGCGGATCACGCGCTGCGGATCACGCGCAGCGGCTCACCGCACCGAGTGGAAGCCGCGCCGGTGGTGGACCAGCGGCCGGCGCGTCGGATCGACGTCGAGGTCGACCACGGTGCCGAGGACGAGGGCGTGGTCGCCGATCTCGATGTCGGTGTGCAGCTCGCAGGCGAACCTCGCCAGGACCCCGGGCAGGACCGGCAGCCCGTGCCACCGCCACCAGCCGGTGCCGGCGAACCGGTCCGTGGCGCGGGCTGCGAACCGGACGGCCAGGTCGGTCTGGTCCTCGGCGAGCAGGTGGATCGCGTAGCCGCCCGTGGACCGGATGACCGCGAGCGTGGCGCTGTCCAGGGCGAGGTCGCACGACAACGTGGGTGGGGCTACCGAGTGGGAGGTCACGGTCGAGACCGTCATCCCCACGGGTGCGTTGCCGTCCGCCGCCGTGACGATCGCCACGCCGGCGGGGTGGTGGCTGATGGCGTCGCGGTAGGCCTCGGCGGCGACGGCGCGCGCCGACAGGGCGGGGACCGTGCCCATCAGCGGGTCCGCGCGAGGTCGACGGGAGCCTCGATGACCTCGATCGCGGCATCGGGTGCGGCGGGGCGCGTGTGGCGGCGCCGCCGCTGCCGGGCGGACGTTCGTTGGGCGACCCCGTCGAGCGCGAAGCCCAGCAGGCCGATCACGAGCACGACGCCCATCAACTCGTCGTAGCGGAGCCGGTCGCGGGCATCCAGGATGGCGTAGCCGAGGCCGGAGTCGACTCCCAGCATCTCGGCCGGCACGATCACGATCCACGCCGTGCCCAGGGCGACCCGCAGGCCCGTCGCCAGGTGGGCCCGGATGCCGGGCAGCACGATCGTGGTGAGCCGCTCGCGTCGTGAGGCCCCCAACGTGGTCGCGATCTGCAGCCAGCCGGGATCGAGGGCGTGCACCCCGGCGGCCGCACCGAGGATCACGGGCCAGACCGCGGCCACCGCCACCAGGAACACCACCGGCAGATCGCCGACGCCCAGCAGCACGATCGCGATCGGTGTCCATGCCAACGGCGACACCATCCGCAGGAACTGAAACAGCGCCCCCGTGTAGTCGGCAAGACGCCGGGACAGTCCGACCGCGACCCCAACCGGCACCCCGACCAGGGTCGCGATGGCGATCCCGGCCAGCAGCCGTTCGAGGGTCACCGAGACGTGCACGAGGCCGGCACCGTCGAGGAACAGCGCGACGATCGCCGGCGCGGCCGTCAGCGGGGAGAAGCGGGCCAACATGTCGCCCGGGGCGGCCACCACGTCGGTGACCAGCCACCACAGCAGCAGCGCGACGAGCAGCCCGGTCGAGGCCCGTCCGACGCGGGCGGCACGGACACGCCAGGCCGGCGGTCGGTCAGACATCGATGGTCTCCGTACGCGTGAGTTCCTCGGGCAGGTCGAACACGCCCGGCCCACCGACCGCGTCGATCGCCGCCCGCACGTAGCGGTCGTCGACCAGGTCGGCGTGCACCTCGGCCGGGTCGAGCGTGTCGAGGAAACGGCGGTCGCCGTCGACCGCGGTCGTCTGCATGCGCCGCACCAACTCCTCGGTGTACGACGGGAACGGGAACGGCTGGAACCCGATCCGCGACGTGCCCCATTCGGGGTGCCGGACCGCCCCCGTCGCGGTGTACTCGTCGAGGTCGTAGTGGGTCAGCGCGCGCTGGATCGCGGGCTCGGGTTGGGGCAGGTAGCCCTCGCCGGCCTCGGAGAGCAGGGTGGCGGTCCCCTGCGGGTCGTCGCGGACCGCGGCCTGTGCCCGCACCAGGGCCTCGACGGTGCGTCGCGACCATTCCGGACGCTGGTCGAGCGCGTCGGCGTGCATGACGCTGACGCAGCAGGCGTGGTCGAGCCAGACGTCACCGGTGAACCGCAGCACGTGGCCGATGTCCTGGATCTCGGCGACGGCGTTGAAGGGGTCGGCGACGATGTAGCCGCTGATCGAGCCCTGCGCGAGCGACGGGGGCATGTCCGGCGGCGCCATCACCACGAGCTGGACGGTGCCGTCGGTCGCGGACGGCGACGCGCCGCGGCCGACCAGCGGGGTCAGGCCCGCCTCGGCGAACAGCAACTGCAGGGCGACGTTGTGGATCGAGTGCCAGAACGGCACGGCCACGGTGGTACCGGCGAGCTGGGCGACGTCCTCGATGCCGTTGGCGACGGTGAGCCCCGAGCCGCCGGTGTGGTTCCAGGCGACGATCCGCAGCGGGAAGTCACTGGCGAAGCGCAACTGCACCGCCATCGGCATGAGCAGGTGGACGAGGTCGACCTGCCGGGCCTGGAACGCCTCGGCGACCTGGGCCCAGCTGCGCAGCAGCGTCGGCCGCTCGACCTCGAGCCCCTGCTCCTGGTACAGGCCCAGCCCGTGGGCGGCCAGCAACGGGGTCGCGTCGGTGATCGGCAGATAGCCCACGCGCAGCCGGGTGTCGCCCGGGTCCTCCGCGTCGCTGCCGGCGCTGGCTTGCGTCTCGAGCAGCCGGCTGCAGGCCCCGAGGAGCCCACTGCCCGCCCCGAGCATGCCGACGCCGAGCAGGCCCCGAAGCAGCGCACGCCGGTCGAGCGTCGCGGCCGCGGGCCGCGTCACCTGGTCGTCGGTCATCGCGCCGCCACCGGTGCGAGGCGTCCGCCGCCGTTGGTCCCGAGCGGCGGACCGGGCACGACGGTCGACGGCTCGTCCGACGTTGCCGCGTAGCGGGCGAGCAGGTCGTGGCGGGTCGCGGCCAGCACCTCGCTGTTGCGATCGACCTCGCGCGTGTCCCACGTCCCGACCGTGCCGCGGCTGCCACCTCGCAACAGCGTCACCCGGTCGCCGAGGTGGATCGCCTCGTCGACGTCGTGGGTGACCAGCACGATCGTGAGATCGAGCAGGTCGCGGACCCGCAGGAGCCAGTCCTGCAGATCGCGGCGGGTCAGGGGGTCGAGCGCGGCGAACGGCTCGTCGAGCAGCAGCAGCGGCGGCGCGACGAGCATCGTGCGGGCGATCGCGACCCGCTGGGCCTGGCCACCCGACAACTCGGCCGGCAGCGCGTCGGCCAGCTCCGCCAGCCCCAGCACCTCGAGGAGTTCGTCGACCCGCCCGGCGGCGACGGCGCGGTTGGCGCGGTAGCGCAGCCCGAGCGCGACGTTGTCGGCGACGGTCAACCACGGCAGCAGGTGCGCGTCCTGCAACACGATGCCGGCCGCGGGCCGGCCGTCAGAATGACGAGGCAGGGTCAGCTCTCCGGCGCTGAGGTGGTCCAGGCCGGCCAGGATGCGCAGCAGCGTGGACTTGCCGCACCCGGACGGACCGAGCAGGGCGTGGACCTCGCCACGGCGGACCTCGAGGTCGAGGCCCGAGAACGCGGGGACGCGGCCGTTGCCCGTGGAGAACACGCGGGCCGCGCCGGTCAGGCGGATTGCGAGAGTTCCCATCGCAGCTGGGCCTCCGTTGGCGATTGGATCGGCAGGAATGCGGCTTCGCGCAGCCGGCGCGCCGTCGGCGAACCGGCGAGGAAGCCGGCACCGCCTCGCACGGTCGACTCGTGGCGGGTCGCGTCGACACCCAACTGGCCGGCGGCGAGTCGCAGCCGCACCAGCTCGACCGTGGGCGCGGCACGGTCCGCGAGCAGGCGTCGCAGTGTCCGGTCGAGGTCGTCACGCCGCTCGACGAGCCGGTGGTGGTCGTCGGCCAGGGCCCCCGCGACCCCGACGAACCGACCGTCGGCACCGGACAGGGCCGCATCGGCCAGGCCGAGGCAGAACGCCACCTGCAGCAGCAGGAAGGCAGGTCGCACGTCGGTCAGGAAGTCGAGGAACCGGTCGGTGAGCACCCACGCGGCCGGGATGCGGACCCCGTCGAGAGCCATCGAGGTCGATGCGGTCGCCCCCAGCGCGAGCAGGGGCGGGTAGGGCGCCAGACCGACGCCGTCCAGATCGGTGGTGATCGCCACGATCAGGCGGCGGCCGTCGACCGTACGGGCGGGCAGGACCACGACGGCGCCGTCGGGGAACAGGTTCGACGCCCACGGGATCGTGCCGTCGAGCACGACCTCGTCGCCGTCCGGCCGCGCGTGGACCGCGACCTGTTTGAGACCGAGCGCGTCCTGGAACGCGGTGGCCATCGCCGTCGCGCCGGCACGTTCCCCCGACACCAGCGAGGGCAGCAGCGCACCACGTAGCTGTGCTCCGCCCCAGGAGGCGAGATAGCCGATCGCCATCCGCTGGGCCCAGGCGGAGAAGGCCGTGGCGACACACGACTGCGCCAGGGCGCGGGTCACCTCGACCTGCTCACCCAGCGTGCCGGCCCCGTCCGGCGTGCCGCGGTCGAGCAGGCCGGCGGCGCCGAGCCGGCACAGCGCCGGCCGGACGTCACTGCCGGCGCCGTCGACGTCACCGGCGCGCTGCGCCGTCCAGGCCACGATGTCGCCCAGCTCGGGGCGCCAGGTGTCCGTGGAGACCGGCGCGGCAGCGGCCTGGCTGTCGGAGATGTCGACGCCCGTCGTCATGCCAGCTCGTGGAAGCGGTCGACCGGGGCGGAGACGACCTCGCGGGCGCGGTAGACGTCGTCGGCGCACGGCGCGTCGTAGAAGCACAGGCACTTGTCGAGGTCCTCGCGCACATAGGTGCGCCGGAAGGCGACCTCCGGCACCTGCTCGTACAGCGGCGACTTCTCTCGCTTGCGGTCGAGGTAGCGCTCCATGGTCAGGTCCGACGGCAGGTCCCACTCGACCAGGTAGCGCGGCTGGTCGCCGCCGGCGGCCTTGACGTCGTCGAGGTCGGCGCCAACGAGGCGGACCGGCGCGATGTCCTCGACGGCGACATCGGCCGCCACCAGTTGCGTTCGCAGCGTCTCGTCGGCGCCTTCGCCGTCGTGCTCGACCACCACGAACAGCCGCTTGAGATCGGCGGTGACCCTCGATTCGACGGTCGTCGCGCCGGCCGTCACGACGGCCGGCAACAGCCGTTCCAGCAGCCGGTCGACGTCGGCACGCTCGGTCACACCGGTCGCGGTTTCGATGAGCAGCAGTGCCACGACAACTCTCCTCGGACGGGGGCAGGCGGGTCAGCAAGTGAGGCCGACGGTAGGAACCGCGGACGCTTCAGCCCCCGGCCGACCGGGGAAACACGGGAAAGCTCCGCCAGTCAGGGCGCGGGTCGAACTCCAACAACCTCGTCATCCAGGCCGGCGTTGTCGGTACCCGGACATGTGCCTCTCGCTGCGCCCGCCAGGCGAGCTGGTCGGCGGCGAACGCCGACGCCTCGTCGTGCGCCTGGCCGGCGAGGACCAACGTGCCGTCCGTGCACCGCACCACCAGTGACTGGTGCCCATCGGTGTGCCCCGGCGTGGGGATGACCCAGACGTCACGGGCGATCTCCGTCTCCCCGTCCAGCGTCTCGTACCGAACCCCGTCGAAGTCGACCAGCTCCGGCAGCGTGTAGTGCTCGGTGGACCTCGCGACCGAGAGTTCGGTCGCCTGCACGAACGTCGGCCGTCCGGCGAGCAACGGATTCCCACCGCAGTGGTCGAAGTGGAGGTGGCAGTTGACGACGGAGGCGACGTCTCCGGTCACGAGCCCGTGGTCCCCCAGCGCCACCTGCAATTCACGCCGCACCGGTTGGTAGTGGGCATCGACGTCGGCGTGGGCGCCCATGCCCGTGTCGAGCAGCAGCAGGCCATCGTCAACCGACACGAGGTAGCCGAGACACGGCTCGACGCGCGGCCTTCCAGTGAGCGTCTCCTCGCCGGGCCGGACGAAGTAGCCGAAGTCGACCCGACGGATGTCCGTCAGCGAGGTCACGAGGCCGCTCCCCTCGACGAAGATCAGCTCACGGCAACAGATACCAGCACAGGGCCGCAAGCCATGTCCAGCCGGCCACGATGGCGGTGCGCTGGACCAGGCCGGTCCAGGAGAGATCGCGTTCCCAAGCGGTGCTGAAGGCGACCGCCAGTACGGCTGTCGCCACCGCGGCCGCTGCCGAATAAGCCCTCATCGGTGTCGAGGGCAGCGTGAGTGCGGCAGCGACCGCCATGACCGGCATGGAGCCGAACACCACCATCCCGGCGAGGTCGTGCATCTTGTGGCGGGTCGTGAACCCGGTCGGGTCCTGGTCAGGCGTGCCGGGCGGGTAGGCCCGCATCGGGTCCATCGGGAACACGCCCGAGAGCACCAGCGCCACCCCGAACACCGCCACCGACGCGGGCAGCACGACGGCATCCGTGGCCAGCCGTATCCCGCTGGCGGCGGCGGTGACGAGCAGTCCGCAGACCACGAAGTTGCTCGTCTGCAGCCACCCGCGCGGCCCCAGCGCCAGGGCGCTGACAGCATGGCGGCGCCAGTCGTAGCCGGGCCGGGTGGCGCCGTCGACGACGAACACCGTCACGAAGCCGACCGTGCCGACGATGCCGCACCACAGCAGCGCTGTCGTCATCGTCCGACGTCGCGGCGGCGGAAGCCGACGAACCCGGCGCACGCCAGCGCGACGGCCACGGCGAGCAGCGCCAGCACCGGCGGGGCCGTGAGCGGTTCGGCCGGGACCTGCGGCGCGTGGGTGAACGGCGAGAGGTTCAACGCCCACTGGTCGAGTTGCAGGGCCGGGCCGAGCTGACCGAGCACGAGGAAGGCGACCAGCGCCCCCCAGGCCAGTACCACCAGGCGCGGCACGAGACCGAACAGCGCGATCGTCAGACCGGCCACCACCAGGATGGCGGGCACCTGGGCCTGCGCGGCGGCGGCCAGCCGGGGCGCCTGGCCGAGGTCGCCGATCTGCAGGCCGTACGCGAGCCCCTCGCCCGCGCCGCCGACGGCCATGAGCCACACACTGCCGGCCACGGCCACGA
>JAGXST010000137.1 GCA_018335555.1 Actinomycetota bacterium
GCTCGACGCGGCGGGCGCCGACCTGCCGCTCAAGCCCGGTCCCACCTGGTTCATGCTTCCCGACGCGCGCCGCCTGCCGGCTACTCCTGCCGCGGCTTCCTGACACCGGCGTCGCGGCTCAGCGTGCGAGGAACCCCCGGCCCATCGTGAAGTACGCTGGCGGTCGACCCACCCCTGACCTCGAGAGCGCCATGACCGACAGCACCCAGGCCACCGTCCACGCCAGCAGCCGCGTCAAGCGGGGCCTGGCCGACATGCTCAAGGGTGGCGTCATCATGGACGTCGTCACCGCCGAGCAGGCCAGGATCGCGGAAGAGGCCGGCGCGGTCGCCGTCATGGCCCTCGAACGTGTCCCCGCCGACATCCGGCGCGACGGCGGCGTCTCCCGCGCGTCCGACCCCGACATGATCGACGGCATCATCGAGGCCGTCTCGATCCCGGTCATGGCCAAGGCCCGCATCGGGCACTTCGTCGAAGCGCAGGTGCTGCAGTCCCTCGGCGTCGACTACGTCGACGAGTCCGAGGTCCTCACCCCGGCCGACGAGGCCAACCACATCGACAAGTGGGCCTTCGACGTGCCCTTCGTCTGTGGCGCCACCAACCTCGGCGAGGCGCTTCGCCGCCTGTCCGAGGGCGCGGCGATGATCCGCTCGAAGGGCGAGGCGGGCACCGGCAACGTCGTCGAGGCGACCCGCCACATGCGCTCGATCACCGGCGAGATCCGCAGGCTGGCCACCATGGACGAGACCGAGCTGTACGCCGCCGCCAAGGAGCTGCGCGCCTCGATCGAACTGGTCCGTGAGGTCGCCGACACCGGCCGTCTGCCGGTCGTGCTGTTCACCGCAGGCGGCATCGCCACCCCGGCCGACGCCGCCATGATGATGCAGCTCGGCGCCGACGGCGTGTTCGTCGGCTCCGGCATCTTCAAGTCCGGCAACCCCGAGCAGCGCGCCCGCGCCATCGTCGAGGCGACCACGCACTTCGAGGACCCGGCCGTGATCGCCAAGGTGTCGCGTGGGCTCGGCGAGGCGATGGTCGGCATCAACCTCGACACGCTGTCCGAGGGCGAGAAGTACGCCTCCCGCGGCTGGTGAGCACCCCTTCCACCCCCGCGCCGTCCCCGGCGAACGGCCGACGTCGCTGGGTGCCGGGGGAGCGGCTCGTCGGTCGCGCCCCGGAGCCGACACACGCCGACGGTGCCCCGACCATCGGTGTGCTCGCGCTGCAGGGTGACGTGCTCGAGCACCTGCGCGCGCTACGCCGCTGCGGCGCCAACGCCGTCGAGGTGCGCACCACCGAGCAGCTCGCACAGGTCGACGGCCTGGTGCTGCCAGGCGGGGAGTCGACCACCATCGGCAAGCTGCTCGAACGGTTCGAACTCATGCAGCCGCTGCGCGACCGCATCGGCGCCGGCCTCCCCGTGTTCGGTACCTGCGCGGGCATGATCCTGCTGTCGGACGAACTCGACCAGGACCGCACGCAGCCGCTGATCGGCGGCATCGCCGTGCGCACCCGCCGCAACGCCTACGGCCGCCAGGTCGACTCGTTCGACACCCACCTCGAGGTGGCCGGGATCGAGGGCGGACCGATGGACGTCTCCTTCATCCGCGCCCCGCGGGTGCAGCAGGTCCTCGACGACAGGGTCGAGGTGCTGGCCTCGATCGAGGACCATCCGGTGGTCGTCCGGCAGGGCCACCTGCTCGCCGCCGCCTTCCACCCCGAGGTGACCGGCGACGACCGCCTGCACGCGGCCTTCGTCGCGGCCGTCGAGCGCAGCCGCATCCCGGCCTGACCCCCGGCGCAACCGCAACACGCACGGCTCGTTTGACTTCTCGACGTCGCCGAGTCGAGGGTTCCGCCGTGACCGCACCGCGCCACCGTCCCCTGCGCCACATGACACGCCGCGACTTCGGCCGCCGCCTGGCCGTTCTCGGCGCCGCGACCTGGGCCAGCCCGATGTGGCTGGCAGGCCACCGCCAGGCGCTCGCCGCCACCCACGGCGTGGCCGTCGCGCCGGCCGGTACCACGCTGGAACGGTCGCTGATCACGACCGGTGAGGGGCCCTACTTCCGGCTCACCGAGGGGCCCGGTTGGCCGATCGTGGTCCGAAGCGACCTCGCCGACCCGCGCCGCGGCCGCGAGCAGCGACGCGTCCCGCTGGTCAGCTTCCTGCACCTGACCGACTTCCAGTTCCCCGACGTCCAGAGCCCGGCCCGCGTCGAGTTCCTCGACCGCTACGCCGACGAGCCGACCCCGAGCTTTCTCGGCTCGGCCCACCGCCCCCAGGAGGCACTGGTGATCCATGCCTGCGAGGCGATGAACCGACAGGCCAACGCCGTCGGACGCGGCCCCGTCACCGGCCGACCGCTCGACTTCACCGTGTGCACCGGCGACAACTTCGACAACGCCCAACTCAACGAACTGCAGTGGTTCCTGCGGCTGATGAACGGCGGCGAGATCGCCCCCAACAGCGGCGACCCGGACGTCTTCGAGTCCGTCCAGTCCTTCACCGACCCGCTCGGCTACGACCCGCACTACTACCACCCCGACCCGGTCGCCGACCTGCGCGGCCAGGACAACTACAAGCGCCACTTCGGCTTCCCCGACCTGCCCGGCCTTCTCGAGGCGTCCGCGCAGCCGTTCGTCGCGGCGGGCATCGACACCCCGTGGTACTCGCTGTGGGGCAACCACGACGTCCTCGTGCAGGGCAACGCGCCGGCCAACCCCGTGTTCGAGGCGATCGCGACCGGACCGCTGAAGGTGCTGGCACCGCCACCGGGCCTGGCCCCCGGCGACCTGTGGCGGGGGCTGGTCGAGCAGGACCCCGGGGTGGTGTCCCGGCTCGGCCTGGCACCCGCCCGCCCGGTCACGCCCGACCCGTCGCGCCGCTTCATCACCGCCCGCGACTACCTCGAGTACCACCTTGCGTCGGGCGGCCGTCCCCGCGGCCACGGCTTCACCGAGGACAACCTCGACGCGCTGACCCTGTACTACACGTTCGACATCGCACCGCAGGTGCTCGGCATCGGCCTCGACTCGACCAGCCCGCAACTGGCCGACGGCTCGATCGGCGAGACGCAGTTGCGCTGGCTCGAGGCCCGCCTGACCGAAGCCCACTCGCGCTACCTCGACGCGTCCGGCACCGAGGTGCGCACGGGCAACGACGACCGCCTGGTGGTGCTGTTCAGCCACCACCGTGCCGACTCGATGCAGGCCATGCAGGGTGCCGACCACGCCGGCCGGATCGAACCGCGCCACGACGGCGCGACGGTCGAGGCGCTGCTGCACCGCTTCCCGAACGTGATCGCCTGGGTCAACGGGCACAGCCACACCAACCGGGTGGCCCCCAGACCGGACCCCCTCGACCGAACGGGTGGATTCTGGGACATCACCACGTCCGCACAGATCGACCCACCGCAGCAGGCCCGGATCCTCGAGGTGGTCGACAACCGCGACGGCACCCTGTCGTTGTTCGCCACCGTCGTCGACCACGCAGGACCGGCCCGTGCCGACGCGGACCGCCGCGACCTGCTCGCACTCGCAGGCATCTCCCGCGAGTTGGCCTTCAACGACTACCAGTCCGACGTCGACCACCTGCTCGGTGCACCGGAGGACCTCAACGTCGAACTGCTGCTGCCCGCCCCCTTCGAACTCGAGGCGCCGTCGCCGGCACGGCCGACGGGGCCGCCGTCGAGGGATGGACGCTGACGGATCCGCGACGGTCGTCGGGTAGGTGCCGGTACGCTCGTCGGCCGAGCACACCAGCCCCATCGTCCCCGCGGAGCCATGGATGTCCGGACACAGCAAGTGGTCGACCATCAAGCACAAGAAGGCGGCCAAGGACGCGCGGCGCGGCAAGCAGTGGGCCAAGCTGATCCGCCAGATCGAGGTGGCCGCCCGTGAGGCCGGCACGTCGGACACCGAGGCGTCGCCGTCCCTCGCGCTCGCCGTGCAGAAGGCCAAGGACGCCGAGGTCCCCAAGGACACGATCGAACGCGCCTGCAAGCGGGGCGCCGGTGAACTCGAGGGTGGCGCCGCCTACGAGGCGGCCCAGTACGAGGGGTACGCGCCCGGCGGCGTCGCCGTGCTGGTCGACGCGCTGACCGACAACCGCAACCGCACCGCCTCCGACATCCGCAGCGCCTTCAGCAAGGCAGGCGGCAATCTCGCTGAACCCGGGTCGGTCGCGTTCCTGTTCTCGCGCCGTGGACAGGTGATCGTCGAGGCGAACGGGCACAGCGAGGACGACCTGATGCTGGCCGGGCTCGACGCCGGCCTCGAGGACATCGAGAACAGCGGCGAGCAGTTCACCGCCTGGTGCGATCCCAGCGACGTCCCCGACCTGCGCAAGGCCTTCGAGGACGGCGGCTTCGCGATCGTCGAGGCCGGCTCGACCATGGTGCCCGCGTCGACGGTCCCGATCGCGGAGGCTGCCGAGGCGAAGAAGGTCCTGCGCCTGCTCGACCTGCTCGACGACAACGACGACGTGCAGGACGTCTACGCCAACTTCGACATCCCCGAGGACATGATCGAGTCCCTCGAGGAGTAGCGCCTCCGCAGGCGTTGCCGGCTCCGGTGCTACGCTGCTCCGAACGCACGTTCGAGGAGCGCGAATGGCGGCCGAGGTGGGCCCGACGACCGTCCTGGGCATCGACCCGGGGCTGACGCGCTGTGGCATCGGCATCGTCCGGGGTCCCGACCGTCGCCCCCGGGTCGTCCATCACGACTGCATCCGCACGGACCGCGACCTGCCACTCGAGCAGCGTCTGTTCGCGATCCAGCAGGCGATCGAGGACGCGATCGAGGCGCATCGCCCGGATGCGGTGGCGGTCGAGCGCGTGCTGTTCTCGTCCAACGTCCGCTCGGCGATGGCGACCGGCCAGGCCGCCGGGGTCGCCTTCGTCGCAGCCGCACGCGCCGGTCTCGCGGTCACCAGCTACAGCCCCAACGAGGTCAAGCAGACCGTCGCCGGCACCGGCAACGCCGACAAGGACGCGGTCGGCCGTCTCGTGGCCGCGCAACTCGGCCTGGCCGAGGTGCCCCGCCCCGCCGACGTCGCCGACGCCCTGGCCGTCGCGCTGACCCACCTCGCCCGCTCCCGCCTCGCGACGCGCGTGCTCGGCACCGCGGCGGCATCCGAACTCGCCGACGCCCACCGCGCCGCCGACTCCGCCGCGCGTGGCGGGTGGGAAGCCGTCCTGGGCGACCGGCTGCCACCGGCCATCTCGTCCACACCCTCGCGCCGTCGCGCGCGTCCAGCCAAACCTGCCGGAGGTCGTCCATGATCGCGTCCCTGCGAGGCACGGTCACCCACCGCGACGCGACCAGCGTGGTCGTCGACGTCGGTGGGGTCGGCTACCTCGTCAACGTCACCCCGGCCGAGAAGGTCCCGGCTCGCGGCGAGACGATCGAGCTGCACACCTCGCTGCAGGTCCGCGAGGAGTCGATGACGCTGTACGGCTTCACCGAACGCGCGATGCTGCAACTGTTCGAGCTGTTGCTGACCTCGTCCGGGGTCGGTCCGAAGTTGGCCCTGGCCGCTCTCGGCACGCACCGCCCCGACGTGCTGCGCACCGCCGTGGGCGGAGGAGACATCGCCACGTTGACCGCGATCCCGGGGGTCGGCAAGAAGGTCGCCGAACGGCTCGTGCTCGAGCTCAAGGACAAGGTCGGCGGGGTCACCGGCGGCGACCTGCCCGGCGTGGCAGCCAACGGCGTCGCGCCCGACCTGTTCACCGAGACGCGCGACGCCCTGCTCGCGCTCGGGTACTCCGCCGGCGAGGTCCAGCAGGCGCTCGCCGGCGTGGCCGCGGGCGGCGAGGTCGGTCCGGACGCGCAGGTCACCGACATGCTCCGTGCCTGCCTGCGCCACCTCGGTGCCGTCGCCCTCGAGGGCGCACGATGACGACTGGCGACGGGGCGCTGCCCGACGACGAGAACCCGCTGCTCGACGTCGGGTCGCTGCCGGGCGAGGACGGGCTCGAGGCGAGCCTGCGTCCGACCCGTCTCGACGAGTTCATCGGACAGGACCGCGTCCGTCGGCAACTCGAACTGGTGCTGACCGGGGCGCGGCGACGCGGTCAGCCCGCCGACCACGTACTGCTCTCGGGCGCCCCGGGGCTCGGCAAGACCACGCTGGCCGCGATCGTCGCCGCCGAGGTCGGCGCCCACTTCCGCGCCACCTCCGGGCCGGCCATCGAACGACCGGGCGACCTCGCGGCGATCCTGACCGGCCTCGAGGGCGGCGACGTGCTGTTCGTCGACGAGATCCACCGTCTGCCGCGCACCGTCGAGGAGGTGCTGTACTCGGCGATGGAGGACTTCCAACTCGACATCGTCGTCGGCAAGGGGCCCGGGGCCCGCTCGATCCGCCTCGACCTGCCCCGGTTCACGCTGGTGGGTGCCACCACCCGCACCGGGCTGATCTCGTCGCCGCTGCGTGACCGGTTCGGGTTCGCCGCGCACCTCGAGCACTACGACACCCACGAGTTGCTCACGATCGTGCGCCGTTCCGCGGGCCTGCTGTCGGTGGACGTCGACGACGAGGGCGCCAGCGAGATCGCGAGCCGCTCGCGCGGCACGCCACGAATATCCAACCGCCTGCTGCGACGGGTCCGCGACTACGCGGAGGTCGAGGCCGGCGGCCACATCGACCTGGCCGTCGCCCGTGCCGCGCTCGAGGTCTTCGACGTCGACGAACTCGGTCTCGACCGCCTCGACCGTCGCGTGCTCGAGGCGGTCGTCGACAACTTCGGTGGGGGACCGGTGGGGCTGACCACACTGGCCACGGCCGTCACCGAGGAACCGGACACGCTCGAGGACGCGGTCGAACCGTTCCTGCTGCGCTGCGGGTTGCTGCAGCGCACCCCGCGGGGCCGGATCGCGACCGCCGGTGCGTATGCGCACCTCGGCCGACCGATGCCCAGGCCGGGCGCGGGGCTGCCCCATCGGACGCCCGGGGCGGTGTCGCTGTTCGACGACGGGGACGCCGACAGCGACGGGTAGCCTGCGCGCTCCTCCACGCGTCGGAGTACGCCACGAAGGGGTGATGTGCAGCTCGGGCTCGGAGTCGACAGTGTCCTGCTCGTGGGCGCCGGGCTGCTGTTGGCCGCGGCGCTGACATCGGCGCTGTTCGCGACCGTCGGAGCGAAGCTGCGGGTCCCGGGGGCGCTGCTGTTCCTCGGGCTCGGCATGCTCTTCGGCAACGAGGGGTTCGACCTGATCCGGCTCGACGACGCGGACGCGGGGCTGGTGCAGAACCTCGGGGCGGTCGCACTGATCTTCATCCTGCTCGAGGGCGGGCTGACCACCAAGCCGACCGACCTGCGCCTGTCGGCGCTCCCCGGTGGCCTGCTCGCCACCGTCGGCGTCGTCATCACCGGCGGGGTCACGGCGCTCGGGACCTGGGTGCTGCTCGACGTCGACGTCGGCACGGCCGCGCTGATCGGCGCGGTCGTCGCCTCGACGGACGCCGCCGCGGTGTTCGGGATGATGCGCACGACGCCGCTGCCACGTCGCGTGTCGGCGATGCTGCGCCTCGAATCGGGCGCCAACGATCCCATCGCGGTCATGCTGACCGTCGGCCTGGTCGCCACGGTCACCGGCGACGGGGTCACGGCCGGGGACTGGGTCGGCTTCGCGGTCATCCAACTCGGAGGCGGAGCCGTGATCGGTGGTGCGGTCGGCCTGGTCGGCGTGGCGATCCTGCGCCGGGTCGAACTCGGCACCGAAGGCATGTATCCGGTCATCGCGTGGGCCATGGGGGCGCTCGCCTACGGCCTCGGTGCGGCGGCGGGAGCCTCCGGCTTCGTCGCGGTCTACGTCGCGGGCGTGCTGATCGGCGGCCTCGTGCCCCGGCACCGACGTTCGATCCTCGGTGTCCACGAGGCGCTCGCGAATGCCGCCGAGATCGGCCTGTTCCTGTTGCTGGGCCTGCTGGTCACGCCGTCGGACCTGCCGTCCGTGGCGGTGCCGGCGCTGTTGGTGGCGCTGGTGCTCACCCTGGTCGCCCGGCCCCTCACCGTCGTGCTCTGCACCATGTTCCAGGGCTTCGACCTGCGCTCGCGGGCCCTGCTGTCGTGGGGTGGGCTGCGCGGTGCCGTCCCGATCGTGCTGGCCACCTTCCCGGCCACCGCCGGTGTCCCGGGCGCCACCGTGATCTTCAACGTGGTGTTCTTCGTCGTACTCGTCAGTGTGCTGGTGCAGGGCACCACCCTGCTGCCGCTGGTCCGCCTGCTCGGCCTCGAGGAGACCCGGCCCGGTTGGGCGCCGGTCGCCGAGGTGCTGCCCATCGACGGTGTCGATGTCGACCTGGTCGAGGTCCATGTGACCGAGGACCTGCCCCTGCACGGCCGCTACCTGCACGAGGTCCCGCCGCCCGACCGGGCCCTGGTCGCAGCCATCCTGCGCGGCAACCGGGTGCTGATCCCGCGCGGCGACACCCGACTCGAGGGCGGCGACGTCCTGCTGCTCACCAGCCAGCGTGAGAGCGCCTCGTCGCTGCGGCTGACCGCCTGGGCGCGCGGCGAGCCGCTCCCGGACGTCCGCACCGGTGGGCGCGCTGGTGCGCCGCTGCCTCGCGAGGACCGCGACGAACGGTAGGCTTCCCTCCCGTCCGCCCACCGTCTGCCGAGGTTGGGCGGCTTTCCGCGCGGTCCCCGGGTCCGGACAGACCCCGATCCGCCGCGCGGACTCGATCCGACAAAGGACGTCGTCGTGGAAGGTCTCAGTGGACTGCTGCTGCCGCTGCTGTTCCTGGTCGTGCTCTACATGCTGCTGATCCGTCCGCAGCAGAAGCGCCAGAAGGAACACCAACGCCAGGTCGCCGACCTGCAGGTGGGTGACGACGTCGTGACCATCGGTGGCCTCCACGGTCGTGTCGCCGTCCTCAGCGACGACACCATGGACCTGCTGGTCACCGACGACGTCGTGCTGCGCTTCGCCCGCAGCTCGCTGGCGCGTGTCGTCCGCGATGACCCGGAGTCCGCGTGACCGACGGCACCGACGACCGCATCGATCCGGCCGCGATCGAGCGTGACGACGCTCCGGCGCCGCCCGCGGCCGCCGCGGTGGACAAGCCTTCGCAGCTCGCCGACCCCGCGACCGCGATCGCCGAGTCAGCCGAGGCCGCGCTCGTGCGTGGCATGGCTGCGAAGGACGCGGTCGCCGAGGCGGGCGAGGTGGCGCTCGACACCGAGCGCCGCGAGGGCGGTCAGGTCGACATCCTGACCCGCCTGCAGCAGGACGAGGTCATCAGCGCGTTCATCAAGCTCTCGGACCAGTTCCTCGACGCGCAGGGCTTCACCGAGCACGGGTTCCGCCACGCCAACCTGGTCGGCCG